>NZ_JBPCUJ010000170.1:0-30875 GCF_051011215.1 Lutimonas sp. | reverse complement strand
TTAAACTCCTTTCATTATTAAAAGGTAAATTGTATTTTCGCAACCTAAATTTTTTAACAGAAAAGAAAATGGCAGTATTATCGAAAATTAGAGAGAGATCATTATTTTTAATCATCATAATTGCATTGGCACTGTTTTCGTTCGTTTTAAGCGGATTATTTGACGGAAACTTATTTAATAAAACAGCTACTAATATAGGTGAGGTAAATGGTGAACCTATCTCAAGAGAAGAATTTGCCCAGCAGGTTGAGTTTAACAGAAGCAGATCAAATGGAAGGACATCAAATACTCAAAATGTCAACAATGCCTGGAATACTCTTGTTCGTGAAAAGATTTACGAAACTCAATTAGAAAAATCTGGAGTTGTTGTTGGTGAAAAAGATGTTTGGGATGCCATGGTTCAGCAAATATCATCTCAAAACAGCCCTCAATTCGCCAATGAATTGGGACTTTTTGATCCTGAAAAACTAAAAGAATATATCGCAACCTTACAAGATAATTCAGAAGAAGACGAAAGAGGTCAGGCCGCTTGGTTAAGTTGGATTAACTATGAAAAAGGAATTAAGAAGAATCTTGAACAAACAACGTATAATGCATTGATAAGAGCTGGTTTAGGAAGTACACTGGCCGAAGGTGAAAGAGATTACTATTTTCAGAACACAAGTGTAGATGTAGACTATGTATACGTTCCTTTCAATAGTATTCCAGACAGTTTGGTGTCTGTAAATGCAGAAGACATGAAAGCCTATATTAAGGCACATGCTAAAGAGTATACAGTAAAAGAATCCAGAGATATTCAATTTGTTCAATTCAAAATCGAAGCTACAGAAGAAGACGAAAAAGCGATTCAGCAAGAATTGGCGCAAATGATTGATGACAAAGAAGAATATAGCAATGCTGCCAAATCAAATGTGACAGTCCAAGGCTTTAAAAATGCTACGGACATGGAAGATTTTAATGCTGAAAACGAGTCAGATACTCCATACGATGGTAATTTCTATAACGAAACAGCTTTGACAGTTGCGGGTACAGATACTCTTTTTAATCTTGACATTAATAAGGTGTATGGTCCTTATAAAGACAAAGGCTTCTATAAATTGTCAAAAGTAACCGCGGTTAAACAATTACCTGATTCAGTAAAAGCGAGTCATATTCTGATTTCATTCGCTGGAAATGCGACAGCAGATCCAACCGTAACGGCAACACCTGAAGAGGCCAAAAAAATTGCTGATAGTCTTTTGACTGTTGTAAAAGCTGATCCGAGCAAATTTGAAGATTTGGCTAAGGAATTATCAGTGGATAAAGTATCTGGTGCTAAAGGAGGAGATTTGGGCTGGTTTGTTTACAGAACAATGATTCCTGAATTCAGAGATTATGCTTTTGAAAATGCTGCTGGTGATGTGGGCGTGGTTGAATCACAATTCGGTTTCCATATTATTAGAATCGACGATCAGAAAAACAAGCAAAAAAATGTACAAATAGCTACATTTTCAAGAAAAATAGATCCTTCTGAAAATACTGAAAACGCGATATTTGAGCAGGCTGAGACCTTTGCTTCAGATATTTCTGCCGGAAAAAGTATGTTAGATTTGGCCAAAGAACAAAACCTATCAGTAAGACCTGTTGTGAATCTTGAAGTTTTTGATGATAATATCTCAGAACTCGGATCACAAAGACAAATTGTGCGATGGACTTTTGAGGAAGCAACTGAAGAAGGTAGTATCAAGAGATTTGACTTGGATAATGGATACGCAGTTGTGATGTTGACTTCAAAAAACAAAGCCGGATTATCTGGAAAAGGCAAGAATGTTAGAAACATTATAATGAATGAAAAGAAAGCGGCTATCATTGAAGAAAGATCAACTGGATCGAGCCTTGAAGAAATTGCCACTCAGAACAAGGTTGCCAAAAGCAGCGCCTTGGCAGTATCCAATACAAGCCCTGTGTTTGCTGGCGTTGGTCGGTTTGTAGACATATCCGGAGTTGTAACCTCTTTGGAAGAAAATAAACTTGCTAAAAATATCGTTGGTAAAAGTGGTGTTGCTTTCGCAATTGTTACTAAAAAAACACTCCCTGCTGAAATGCAGAATTACAATGCCAATAAAATGAATTTAGAACGCTCCTTAACAGGTAGAAGTTTACTTATTTTTGAAGCATTAAAAGAGAACGCTGAAATCGAAGATAACAGAGCTGTGTTTTACTAGAAATTTGCGCTGAATGCTTTTAACTACAATAAGCGTGAAAGCCAATAAATAAAAAAAAAATGCTTAAAGTGAGTTATTTGGCAAGTTTTTATATATTTGTTAAATATTACTTAAAATTTAAGCTTACTTAACAATTAAAAAGATTATAATTTAAAATTGATTACAATGAAACATTTAAAACGAGTATTATTAATCGCATTAGTTGTTGTTTTTGCGAACAACGTTACTGCGCAGGATAAGGATAATCGCTGGATTATTGAGTTGGGTACCAACGTGGTTGACTTTTATCCAACTGGAGCTGATACTGATAGCGGCCCTACTCCTACTCCATACGACGATGGTATGGCTACTGGAGGATTTGGTGAAGAATTCTTTAACACAGATCACTGGAACACTGCAAGTGCACTTTCTAGCTTAAGAGTTGGGTACTATGTAGGTAGTGGCTTTTCTGTGGGATTAACTGGATCTTTCAATAGAATTAGCAAAATCGGTGATGTAGCAGTTGGCGATTTGACTTATACGGCAGCTGATCTTGACATTAAATGGAACTTCATTAGAGAAGCAGGATGGTTTGACCCATATTTATTAGCTGGTGGTGGTTACACTTGGTTAGAAGGAGAAGGTAACGGAACTGCTGGTGGTGGTTTAGGTTTCAACTTCTGGTTTAGTGAAATGTTCGGTGTTAATGTTCAAACAAAATACAAGCATTCATTTGATGAGGATGTTTTATTACCTCACTTCCAACATGCTGCAGGTTTAGTATTCAGATTTGGTGCTCGTGATGCTGATAACGATGGTATCTATGACAAATATGATGCTTGTCCAGAAGTTGCTGGTTTAGAAGCTTTCAACGGATGTCCTGATACGGATGGTGACGGAATCCAAGATTCTGAAGATGCTTGTCCTATGGAAGCTGGTTTAGCTGAATTTAACGGATGCCCTGATACGGATGGTGACGGTGTTCCAGATAAAGATGATGCATGTCCAACTGAAGCTGGTCCTGTTGAATTAAACGGTTGTCCAGATAGAGACGGTGACGGTGTTGCTGATAAAGATGACAAGTGTCCAGATGTTGCTGGTCCAGTTGAAAATAACGGTTGTCCTTGGCCAGATGCTGACGGTGACGGAATCCCAGACAAAGATGACGAATGTCCAAATATTGCTGGTGTTGCTGAAAACAATGGTTGTCCAATAGTTTCTGCTGAAGTTCAAAAAGAAATTACAGATTTAGCAAGAGCGATTTACTTCGTAACTGGTAGCTCTAAATTCACTGACGAAACAGAAATCAGAATGGAACAAGTTAGTAATATTGTAAACCAATATAAAAACTTAAGATTTGATGTTGAAGGTCATACTGATAGTACTGGTAGTGATAAAATCAACAATAAATTATCTCAGGAAAGAGCTGATGCTGTAAGAGCCTACTTAGTTGATAAAGGTTTCCCAGCTGATATGATTACAGCTAAAGGATTTGGTTCTGCCAACCCAATTGGAGATAACAAAACAAGAAAAGGAAGACAGCAAAACAGAAGAGTTGAAATCTTCTCAGAATACGCTGAAAGATAGAACTTCTTAACTGTTCAAAAACAAAACCATCGGTCATTAGATCGATGGTTTTTTTTATGCAATAATGTTTACATTTGACCTATGCAATCCTTTCTATCAAAAGTAGTTTCCCAGGTATTAAAAAGTAATCCTACGTTATCAAATATCACTTTTGTTTTACCCAACAAAAGAGCTGGTATCTTCTTAAAAACCATTTTAAAAACTCAATTAAACAAAGCAACATTTTTACCTCGTATCCTGAGCATTGAAGAATTTATTAAAGAGGTTTCTGGTTTTGACATTCTTGATAATGTAAACCTCTTATTCGAATTCTATGGTATTTATAAAACCCATACTCAAAAGGATGAAACCGAAAGTTTTGAGAGTTTTTCAAAATGGGCCAGTATTTTAATCCAGGACTTTAATGATCTGGACAGCAATTTATTTGATACCGCTTCCATACTTGGTTATTTAAGCGAAACAAAAAGAATAGAACAGTGGTATCCTGATGAACCTCATGCAAGTACCATGGTGCAAAAATACCTTTCGTTTTTTGAGAAGATTATCACCTACCATGATGCCTTCCAAAAACACCTGATCAATAAGCATTCAGGATATCAGGGCCTGGTTTATCGCATGGTAATTGAACGTCTGGATACCTATAAAAAACTCAATCCCAACCAAAAATTCGTATTTGCGGCCTTTAACGCTCTTAATAAGGCAGAGGAAACAATTATTCAAAACTTATTGATTGATAAACAAGCAACCATCTACTGGGATCATGATGAATTTTATGAAAAGACCAATAATCAATCGGCTCAGTTTTTTCAAAAATACCAGCGATCATGGCCCTATTATGTATCTAATGATTTCGAATGGAAGCATAGTAACATTAATACTTCTAAAATAATTCATTTTCATGGTGTACCTAAAAACGTAAGTCAGATTAAACATGTTGGATCGCTCTTGAAGGACCTTCAGAAAAATGGGCAAATCGACGATACTGCCGTAATTCTTGGAAATGAAAAACTATTGCCTTCTCTTTTGAATTCCATGCCTTCAGAAATTTCTAAGGCAAATATCACGATGGGGTATGAACTGCAGAATATCTCTTTGAGTTCATTTTTTCAAGCACTTTTTAACTTGCATTTGAATAAATCAAAACGGAAGGGGGAAAAAACATACTACTACAAAGATGTCAATAATTTATTAAATGACCCCTTTTTCAAAGCTCAATGGATACAATTTGAGGCTATAGAAAAAGGACTAAAATCAATAATGTATTCGGATAAAACAATCTTTATCTCTGAATCTAAAATTTTAGATCTTGTTTATCAAAATGATAAAATCAATAGATTATTTACATTAATATTTACAGGCTGGGAGGCAGATATCAATATGATCTTGACCCAGGTTATAGAAATCATTGATATCCTCAGAAAAGGAACAGAACAGAACAAACTTCATATTGAATATTTGTACAGGTACCACGATATTTTTGTTCAATTATCCAATCTTAATAAAAACTATGGATTTATTGACAGTATCAATTCTTTATATCAACTATTTCAACAGCTTTTAAAAACGGAAAAATTATCCTTTAAAGGTGAGCCACTTGAAGGGCTTCAAATAATGGGCTTACTCGAATCAAGAGGGCTTGATTTTAAAAACGTCATCATTACATCTGTCAATGAAGGTTTTCTTCCGGCAAGTGGCACCAATAATTCCTTCATTCCGATGGATATTAAACTTGAAAAGAAGATCCCTACTTATTTTGAACAGGACGCTATCTTTTCTTTTCATTTTTTTCGACTCCTGCACCGTGCTGAAAACGTATATCTGATTTACAACAATATTACAGATGATTTTGGCGCTGGGGAACCGAGTAGGTTTATTCGACAATTAGAAATCGCTAAATCACTAGGACAGTTAAATCATGTTACCTTTGAAAAGAAAACCATCAATCCTCATCTTCAATCAGATCCTGATTCATTAAAGTCAATAACAAAAAATGATGCTGTACTTCTGCGTTTAAAAGAAGTTGCTAAAAAAGGGTTTTCACCAAGCTCACTAACCAATTACATTAGAAATCCTATTGACTTTTACAAACGTAGTATTCTGCGAATTGAAGAATTCAAAGAAGTCGAAGAAACGATCGCTGCAAACACATTTGGAACAATAATCCATGATACGCTGGAGCACTTATATACCCCTTATTTGAACAAAACACTTCAAGAAGAGGATATTTCTGCCATGATTGACAAAGCAGCCACACAAGTCAACAATGAATTTGCCAAGAGTTTTTCTCTCAGTTCCATTGCCTCGGGAAAGAATTATTTGGCCTTTGAAATTGCTCAGCAGTTTGTACATAATTTTCTTCAGTTTGAATTAAGTGAATTAAAAAGAGGAAAAAAAATTAAGATACTGGGCTTGGAAACAGCCATTGAAATGGAGCATTCTATTAATGGCCTTGAAACTAACGTAAAATTACGGGGTAAAATAGACCGGATTGATGAGATTGACGGATCATTAAGGATTATGGACTATAAAACCGGTAAAGTATCTCCAAATCAACTCAAAATCAAAGATTGGAGCCTTTTAGGTCAAGATGAAAAATACTCAAAAAGCTTTCAGGTCCTCTGCTACGCCTATATGTATGCGAATGGCACTACAGAGTCACTCGATAAACTTTTATTACAAAGTGGTATTGTTTCCTTTAAAAATCTAAAAGAGGGTTTTATGCCTTTTAACGGAGCTTATATAACTGATGACATTTTAGAGAGTTTTGTATTCGAACTCGACCGTCTGATCTTAGATTTATTTGACAAAGAGATCAATTTTGAGGAAAAAGAAATAGCTGGCTTTAAGTATTAAAATTAATTAAAGAAGAAACTGATGAATTGTACAAAGAATATTCAAATACAGGGTAAACATGGTAAACCAATCCTGACCGATGTCTATTATAAAAAAAACAACACTCCCAAAAATATTGTTATTTTCTGTCATGGATACAAAGGCTATAAAGATTGGGGTGCCTGGAATTTGGTGGCAACATCAATGGCCAATGAAAACCTTTTCTTTTTAAAAATGAATTTTTCCCATAACGGAGGGACCGCTGAACAACCTATTGATTTTCCTGATCTCGAGGCTTTTGGTCAGAACAATTTTATGAAAGAATTAGACGATCTGGACTCAGTCATTTCCTGGATCGACAATTCAACAGAGTATGATAATGAAATCAACACCAAAAGTATCACCCTGATTGGTCATTCCAGAGGAGGAGGAATTGTCTTGTTAAAAGCTGCTTCAGATCATAGAATTACCAAAGTAATTACCTGGGCAGGGGTTTCAGATTTTGGAAGTAGATTTCCTGTTGGCGAACAATTAGAACAATGGAAAAAGAATGGTGTGGCATATATTACCAATGCCAGGACCAATCAGCAAATGCCTCATTATTATCAGTTTTATACTAGTTTTAAAGAATTCGAATCGGAACTGAACATCAAAACAGCTGTAGAGAAGCTTTCGATTCCCTACTTCATTGTCCATGGATCAGCTGATGAGACCGTATCGCTGGCTGAAGCAGAGCTTCTCAATTCCTGGACCAAGCAGGCCAGTCTTTATGTCCTGCCAGATGCCAACCACACATTCGGCAGTACCCAACCCTGGGATTCAAATTCACTTCCAGAAGATCTGGATGCTGCCTATCATAAAACCCTGGTCTTTTTAAAGAGCTAAAGAACTGTTCCACAACATAATTACTCATAAAATATTCATAGCATGTTTACTTTCTAGTTTGAAAAGGCACTAAAGGTTGCACTTGAATCAATTTTAAGTCAAACTTTTAAACCTAAGAGTATTTTTGGATGTATTGTTTCTCTTAACACAAGAGAATCATGAAGAAAGGACCGGTTATAACTGGTCCTTTTAGGTTTGAAACAAACTTTTTTATAACTTTATAGATGAAGTCAAACCCCCAAACATATTCATTATGAGACTTTATAAAATAGTGGCTTTATGCCTAATAATAAGTGTTTCTTTTATCAACACTACTCAAGCTCAATTACTTAAAAAATTAAAAAAACGCGTTCAGCAGGCAACCGAAGAAGTTGTTATAGACAAAGTCGCTCAGAAAACGGCTCAGGAGACAGGTAAGGCTATGGATAGTCTCTTAGATATAGATCCCGACTATCAATCTAATTATCAGTATCAGTTAAATCAAATGATGATAGCGGGAAGTCAGTCAATTCCGATAGAAGAAACATATATTTTTGACAATAAGATATTGTACAAAATGGAAATTACGAGTGATGAGAAACCTTCTATTGTCAACTACGAAATGTGGTTTTCAAACAAGGCTGAATACATAGCGACCAGAGTCGAAAACAGCGAATCCTCTGATTCCAGAGATATGCCTAGTTCCATGCTTTCCATTTTAGATGAAAAAAACAAAGCCATGGTGATTCTTATGGAGGAGCAGAAATTTGCCCAGGTGCTGTCCATGGAACAAATCAAGAATGTTGCCATTCAGGAGAATTTGCAGGATTCCGTGAATACAGAATTCCAATCCATTAAAAAAACGGGCAGAACTAAAAAGATTCTCGGTTATACATGTAAAGAATTTATCTCTAAAAACGATTCAAATACTTTTTCATTCTGGGTTACCGAAGAGCTGGATCTATTTCAAAAAAACATGTTTTTTAACCTGAGTAACTCATTGGGTGGAAATTCATTTTCCGACGTTCCCGAAGAAGCTAAAGGTTTTATGATGGAAATGAATTTTGAAGATGCCAACAAGAAGGAAAAAGGTAGCATGACTGTTATTAATATTGAGAAAATTGAAAAAACTATAAACACCGCTGATTACCAACTTATGAGCCTTGGTCAGTACATGTCAAAATAATTTTTTTGCCTTATCTTTCTCTCTTTTTTATTTTAAGACCCTGTCCTCCCGATAAGTAAGTATGAACTTATTTGTTCAATTTTATCGAATAAGTTGAACAAAAAAATACTTCTTAACCATGGTGTTAAAAACTTTCACATCAATGTGGATAACTAAGATTTTATATTCAAACAAAATGTGGAATCTTTGCCCTGTAATTTTCCCAATTATTTATTCATCATTCAAAAAACAACACAATAATTATGTCAAATATTGAACCTATTTTACGTCCTAACAAAGACAGATTTGTCATTTTTCCTATCCAGCATAACGATATCTGGGACTGGTATAAAAAACAGGAAGCTTCTTTTTGGACTGCAGAAGAAATAGATTTAGAACAGGACGTAATTGATTGGGAGAACAAATTGACGACTGATGAAAAATATTTTATCAAACATATTTTAGCATTTTTCGCTGCTTCTGATGGTATCGTAAATGAAAACTTAGCTGAAAACTTTGTTAGCGAGGTTCAGTATACTGAGGCTAAATTCTTTTATGGTTTTCAGCTTATGATGGAGAATATCCATTCGGAAGTTTATTCACTTTTAATTGATACTTATATTAAGAATGAAAGTGAGAAAAATGAACTTTTTAAAGCCATCGAAGTTTTTCCGGCTATTAAGAAGAAAGCCGATTGGGCGCTAAGATGGGTTGATAGCGACAGTTTTGCAGAGAGACTTATTGCCTTTTCTGCTGTTGAAGGAATTTTCTTTTCAGGGAGCTTTTGTTCCATTTTTTGGATGAAAAAAAGAGGCCTTCTACCAGGTCTGACCTTTTCGAATGAATTGATTAACAGAGATGAAGGGTTACACGCTGATTTTGCTGTTTATCTTCATCAAAATCACATCATGAATAAGGTTTCCAAGAAAAGAATTACAGAAATTCTTGTAGATGCATTAAACATTGAGAGAGAATTTATTACCGAATCATTACCAGTGAGTTTAATTGGAATGAATTCAAAATTAATGACGCAATATCTTGAGTTTGTAACAGATAGATTATTGTTAGAATACGGCTGTGAAAAAGTATATAATGCCACAAATCCTTTTGATTTTATGGAAATGATCTCATTAGAGGGCAAGACCAATTTCTTTGAAAAAAGAGTGTCTGAATATCAGAAGGCCGGTGTAAAATCAGGTGGTACAGGAAGCATTTCCTTTGATGCTGATTTTTAAACGAATCAAAATCCTTTTAAGACCTTTTATGAACAATTCGCTGACAACCAGTTGTCTACGTAATTATTAACGACGAATTGTTAACAATATCTTAAAGTAATTGCAGAATTGACTTTAGTTTTATTCTATTTTAGAACTGATCAAAAGTCTATTCAATTTCAAGTAATATTATTTTCAAATATTACGATTATAAACGAGTAATGTGGGCTCATGACTAAGGCATGAGAAGAACTAACCTTAAAAAAACATAATAAATAAATGTATGTAGTAAAGAGAGACGGCAAAAGAGAACCGGTAATGTTTGACAAAATTACCGCGAGAGTTAGAAAATTATGCTATGGATTAAATGATTTAGTGGACCCTATCAAAATTTCGATGCGGGTAATTGAAGGAATCTATGATGGAGTTACAACTTCTGAATTAGATAACCTTGCTGCAGAAATTGCAGCCACTTTAACAACAACTCATCCAGATTTCGCAAAAGTTGCAGCAAGAATTGCAGTTTCAAACTTACACAAGAGCACAAAAAAATCGTTTAGTGAAACAGTAAAAGATTTGCATGAATATGTAAATCCAAGAACTGGTAAGCATGCTTCTATGATTGCAGAAGATGTCTACAAAATCATTATGGACAATGCTGATAAACTTGATTCAACTATTATTTACAATAGAGATTTTGGCTATGATTTCTTCGGTTTTAAAACACTGGAAAGATCGTACCTGTTGAAGATCAACGGAGAAATTGTGGAGAGACCACAGCATATGCTGATGAGAGTTTCTATTGGTATTCACAAAGAGGATATTGATGCTGCCATCGAAACTTATGAATTGATGAGTAAGCGATTCTTTACACATGCAACCCCTACACTCTTTAACGCCGGAACTCCAAAACCACAGATGTCTTCTTGTTTCTTGCTGCAAATGCAGGATGATAGTATTGATGGAATTTATGATACCCTAAGACAAACGGCAAAAATATCTCAATCTGCCGGAGGAATTGGCCTATCAATTCATAATGTAAGAGCAACTGGATCTTATATCAGAGGTACGAACGGAACTTCAAATGGAATTGTACCAATGTTGCGTGTTTATAATGACACCGCAAGGTATGTGGATCAAGGTGGAGGAAAACGTAAAGGTTCTTTTGCTGTGTATCTTGAACCTTGGCATGCTGATGTTTTCCAATTTCTTGATTTAAAAAAGAATCATGGAAAAGAAGAAATGAGAGCGAGAGACTTATTTTACGCCATGTGGGTTCCAGATTTGTTTATGAAACGAGTTGAAGAAAACGCAGACTGGACCTTGATGTGTCCTAATGAATGTCCGCATCTTTTTGATACCTATGGTGATGAGTTTGAAAAATTATATACTGGATACGAAAAAGTCGGTAAGGGAAGAAAGACCATTAAGGCAAGAGAATTATGGGAGAAAATTCTGGAAGCTCAGATTGAAACTGGAAATCCATATATGCTGTATAAGGATGCTGTGAACAGAAAATCCAATCACAAGAATCTTGGAACCATTCGTTCTTCAAACCTTTGTACGGAAATCATGGAATATACTGCTCCTGATGAAGTAGCTGTTTGTAATTTAGCCTCTATTGCTATTCCGATGTTTATCTCAGAAGATTCGAATGGAGTTAAGTTTTTTGATCATAAAAAACTATTTAAAGTCACTAAAAAAGTAGCTAAAAATCTGGACACCGTAATAGATCAAAATTTCTATCCTGTACCAGAAGCTGAGAATTCTAATATGCGTCACAGACCCGTTGGAATTGGAATTCAAGGATTAGCAGATGCTTTTATTCTCCTTAGAATGCCTTTTACAAGTGAAGAAGCCAAAAAACTAAACCAGGAAATTTTTGAAACCATTTATTTTGCGTCACTTACTGCTTCAATGGAATTGGCCAAAGCAAAAGAACCCTATTCAACTTATAAAGGATCTCCAATATCTCAAGGAGAATTTCAGTTTAACATGTGGGGTATTGATGACGAAGAATTAAGCGGTAGATGGGAATGGAAAAAGTTGAGAAAGAGCATCAAACAACACGGTGTAAGAAATTCTTTATTAGTGGCACCAATGCCAACAGCTTCTACTTCACAAATTCTAGGTAATAATGAAGCTTTCGAGCCGTATACTTCAAATATTTATACAAGACGTGTGCTTTCAGGAGAGTTTATTGTTGTCAACAAACACCTATTAGAAGATTTGGTAAAACTGGGTCTGTGGAACAATGATATGAAAGAAGAGATCATGAGAGCGAACGGATCTATTCAACATATAGAAGAAATTCCTCAGGAATTAAAAGAGCTTTACAGAACTGTTTGGGAAATGAGTATGAAAGACATTATCGATATGGCCCGTCATAGAGGATATTTTATTGATCAGTCTCAGTCTTTGAATCTATTCATGCAGGACCCTGATTATGCAAAAGTAACTTCAATGCATTTCTATGCCTGGAAATCAGGATTGAAAACAGGTATGTACTATTTAAGAACTAAATCTGCTGTAAATGCTATTCAATTTACCGTTTCTAAGAAGAACGATGAGTTGCCTGCAGGAGCTGTTGAAGAACAACCATTGACAGGTGATGAGCTTAAAGAAATGATTATAAAATCAAGAGAAAATCCGGATGATTGTCTCATGTGTGGTTCTTAAGTAAGAACTTCAACCAACAAAAAAAGGAATCTACTAGTAGATTCCTTTTTTTATGCATTTTAGTCTTGTAATATCAAGATATCTGAACGTTTACTCCTCTTCTCTCGAAGCCAGATCCAAACTAGGTCGCAAGGTTCTCAAAAGAACCGGCTCTAGTACTATTTTGTCGTTATGAACACTGATATAATTTAACTCTATAGGCTCGTATCCGATAAAATCAACAATCAACACATAATCTCCTTCCAACAGCGATAGTTCGAAGTTTCCATCAAGATTTGTTTCCGTACTGATGTCTAATCCTTTTACCTGCACGGATGCAAAAGCAATTGGAGCTTGGTCAATTCCTGCATCAAGAACTATCCCTGATATAGACACGCCCTGGGCAAAAGTCATACTGCAGGTAACCAAGGCAAGAAGTAAAGCTATTTTTTTCATAGTTAAAATCTGTTCCGCAAAGAAAAAGGTTTTCGGTTTTTTCAAGGTTACCTCATTGTTAAGGAATCATAACAAATTGGTTAATTAATTTAACGACATCGTTGTTATTTAACTTGTTAATTAGTAAGTTTATAACAGTAATTCAATTGATATGATCAAAAGATGGATCTTCCTGATCGTTCTGATTATCCTCGCTGTTGTCCTTGTTTTTAATCCTAATTTTAAGACTATAGCCGCTGGTGTTTCAATCTTATTATTTGGGATGATTACTTTAGAGGAAGGTTTTAAAACCTTCACAAAAGGCCCCTTAAAATCCATTCTGCGAAAAGCCACTGATAAACTTTATAAAAGCATTTCTCTAGGTGCCTTGGTCACCGCTGTTATCCAGTCAAGTTCCCTGGTTTCTGTGATCACCATTTCGTTTATTAGTGCCGGGCTGATTTCATTGGCTGGAGGGATTGGTCTTATTTTTGGAGCCAATATCGGTACTACCGCAACTGCCTGGCTTGTTGCAGGATTTGGGCTAAAGATTAAAATCTCCATTTTATCCATGCCTATGCTCATCTTTGGAATCATCTTTTCATTTCAAAAAAGCACGACGTTTAAAGGAATCGGAAATATCCTAACTGGTTTAGGGTTCTTTTTTCTTGGGATTCATTTTATGAAAGATGGCTTTGATGTATTTAGTCAAGACTTTAATTTGACTGTCTACGCAGTACCCGGATATTTAGGGGTAATCATCTACACTGGAATCGGCATCTTTATTACTACAATTCTTCAGTCCAGCAGTGCCTCTCTGGCACTCATATTAACCGCTTTATCTGTGGGTCAGATCGAGTATGAAAATGCTTTGGCTATGGCCATCGGCACCAATGTAGGAACAACAATAACGGCCTTGATTGGTTCTGTAGGTTCGAACATTGCAGGTAAAAGACTGGCATTGGCTCACCTGATTTTCAATCTGGTAACTGGCCTGGTTGCACTGGCTTTTATATATCCATTGGCACGCCTGGTAAACAAACTTTCTTTGAGCTTCGGTATCGCAGCTGATGATTATACCCTCAAATTAGCCTTGTTTCACACAATTTTTAATGTACTGGGCGTCTTAATTATGATTCCATTGATCAACAAACTTGAGCAATTCCTGATGCGTTTTGTCAAGGACCATCGAGTTAAGGACATTGACGAACCCAAGTTTCTAAATGATGCTGCATTAGAATTTGCAGGAACTGCCATTTCATCCTTAGAAAAAGAAACAAAATACCTGTTTGAAAACGCTACATATGAAATTGTTACGCATGCTTTAAACATGCACAGGGCTGATATATCGTCAAACATTAAACCAAAGGTTTTAGTAAAAAAGTCAACTGAAGAGATCGATATAAATGTTCGGGATCTCTATACGAACAAGGTAAAAACCATCTACGGCAAAATTCTTGAATTTGCCACCAGAGCACAAACCGAATTGGAATTAAATCCAGATCAAAACAAGAGAATTTCGGAAATAAAAATTGCCAATCGGAAAATGGTCGAGGTCATAAGAGACGTCAAAGAACTGAGGAGAAATGTGACCAAATTTACCACCTCAGACAATAAGTACATCAAAAAGGAGTACAATGGCTTCAGAAGACAGATAGTGAAAGTTTTCAGAGCTATTTACAACTTCAAAATAGACGAAAATAACGAAATTAACTATCAGGAACTGGTTCATATGAAGAAAAAGGCCAAAGAACGTTCCAAACGTGGCAGTAACCAAATCAACAGCCTCATCCGTAAAAACCTAATTACAACCAACATGGCATCATCCGTCGTGAATGATCATGACAATGTGAATGATATGATTAAAAAACTAATTGAAGTTGGCCAGTTGTTATATACTGAAAAAGACAGTATTCTCGAACCGGCCTAGCTTTTTTAAATGAACGATCCTTTTAATATCTATTCGGCAGATTGATTGTCATGTTCCTCGTAATAGAGGTTCAGTATATTCATACATGCCTGAATCAAATCTTTCGTTTCCAGCAAAATAATAAAGTACAAGGTTGTGTTCTTCGGACTCGTTGAGTCACTTTCTCTCGTTCTCTCTACTTGTTTTTTAATAGATTCCTTCACCTCCTCTAACAGTTCTTTTTTAGAATCTATAATATCCGGTACAATTCTGTCAAAGGTTCTTGAGTCAAATACTTCGCTGATCCGCTTGAACAATGCTAACAACTTATCGTTGATATCTATCAACTCTTCTGTTTGTTTCTTTTTAAGTTTTTTATGATGGTTGTTCACATGCTTGTGACTTACCTTGGCGATGAGACTGGAAGACTGGGCCACATCCTGTAAACTTCCAATAATATCGATATAAAACTTGCTCGCTCCCAAATAAGAATCATCCAAATCCTTTATAAAATAAAAGATGTCATTCTGTAAATCTTCAACCTCATTCTCGAGTTTTATAACCGTGTTTTTCGCCTTTTTTAATTTATCTATATCTTGATTGATAAGACCATTGATAGTGGTGGAGTTTATTTTTCCAACCCGTTTTAACGCTTTTGAAATATTATCGGCACTTTCTTCTATGACCCCATGAATTGAACCACTCTCTGCTTTGTTTAAGGTGTCTTCAGTTCTGATTTCTCGAGACTTTCGAACGTGTTTGATATAATTCCTGGACAACAGTAAAACTGCTAACAGCAATAAGACGGCGATCATGGTAGCTCCTCCCAGATGAATTAAATAAGCTACGGTTCCTGCCGCCACAAATGCACTAATGGCTGTGAAAAACCAGCCCCCGATCACATTTAACACTCCTGCAACACGGTAAACGGCACTTTCGCTACCCCAGGCCCTGTCTGCCAAAGAGGTTCCCATAGCCACCATAAAAGTCACGTAGGTTGTAGACAAAGGTAATTTCATAGACGTAGCAATTGAAATCAACACACTTGCCACCATCAGGTTTACAGCTGCTCTTACCATATCAAAAGCAGGTAGTTCATGACTTTTATCCTTCGATAACTTAATCACAGGTTTTTTAAACTGTTTTTCGATCTTATTTAAAACAGGTCGAGGAATCACCGTATTGGTATAGTCTGAAATATTTATGGTCAATTTCACCAGATTTCGTGACAACCAATGTGGTTCGAATCTTTCTTTTGTATCTTCCTGACTTGACAGATCAATAGAAGTTTTTACAACGTTCTTTGCCTTACTGGACAGCCATAGTGTAAGCACCATGATCAGACCGGCTCCTACCAGGAATAAGGTCGGTGTGGGTACTTTCTTACTCAGTACATCCATACTGAATTCAGTGGCCGGAACCCCAGAAACCACCCATGCTTCATATGATTGCCAGGCAGCAATAGGCACTCCGATAAAATTAACAAGATCATTCCCAGCGAAAGCAAGTGCAAGGGCAAAAGTTCCTATTATGATGATCAATTTGTAAATATTCACCTTAAAAACCACGATTGAAATATAGGAAAGTAAACTCCAAACAATAAAACTTATCGTCACAATAATCAAGGTTTTACCTTCAATCATTGGCTTTATACTTGCATAATAATCTGTACCCTTCAGGCCTTTAATAAATATAAAATAGGTAATGGCTGCAAGTGCGAAACCACCAAATACGGCGCCAACCCATTTTGCTTTTTGCTCAAAATCAAATGAAAGTAAGACCCTCGAAACATATTGAACCAAGGCTCCCACTGAAAAAGCCACAACCACGGACAGCAAGATTCCTAAAATAATTTCTGTTGCTTTCTGTGTATTGATATAATTCAAGACATCGCCAATGGACCCATTGTCTGCACCTATTTTTATTAAGGCCATTGCCACAGCTGCTCCCAACAATTCAAAAACAATCGAAACCGTTGTTGAAGTAGGCATCCCCAGCGTATTAAAAAAGTCCAGTAAAAGGATATCAGTTATCATGACCGCGAGAAAAATGATCATGATTTCATTAAAATAAAATTCTCCGGGTACAAATATTCCTTTCCGGGCCACCTCCATCATTCCGCTCGAAAAAATCGCACCGAATGCGATCCCGAGACTGGCGACAATCATTATCGTTCTAAAAGAAACTGCTTTGGAGCCCAGTGCTGAATTCAAAAAATTTACAGCATCATTACTAACGCCAACTACTAAATCTGCCACGGCTAAAACAATTAAAGCCATGATCATTAAAAAGTAAATATTCTCCATTATTTTCTAAGGTCTAATTAGACTTTAAATATAAAACAGAAATCAATACAATTCTCAATATATCGCGACATTGTTAAAATCCTTTATCATTTTTTCAGTTTGATCGAAATTGAGACTCCTTTTTTTGCTCTGAATTCATTCTAAAAATATTCAAAATAATGTATCTTCCCCGTCTAAAATATGTACCATGAATTGGGAAAAACTTCTCTCCTTAAAAAGGTTTGGTGATCAGGCTGATAGAAAAAGAATTGACCAGGATGAAGCCCGTTTGGGTTTTGAAGTTGATTTTGACAGAATCATATTTTCCGATTCCTTTAGAAGTCTTCAGGATAAAACCCAGGTAGTCCCTCTATCGAAAACAGATTTTGTTCACACACGGCTTACACATAGTCTGGAAGTTTCTGTTGTAGCGAGATCTCTGGGCCGTATGGTCGGTACCTATATCCTCGAAAAATATCCAGAATTAAAAGAAAAAGGCTACCGATCCAATGATTTTGGAGCTATAGTTGCAGCTGCTGCCTTGTCTCACGATATTGGAAACCCGCCCTTTGGTCATAGTGGTGAAAAATCAATCGGTGAGTTTTTTATTTCCGGCAAAGGGCAACAGTTTAAATCTCAACTGAATCCCAAACAATGGCAGGACCTAATCGATTTTGAAGGGAATGCCAATGGCTTTAAAATTTTATGTGAAACCCTCAATAATATTCAGGGTGGTTTAAGATTGTCGTATGCAACCTTAGGCGCATTTATCAAATATCCCAAAGAATCATTACCTAAAAAACCCACCCGGCATATCGCTGATAAAAAGTATGGTATCTTCCAATCCGAACTTCCTTTCTTTCAGGAACTGGCTGCTGAATTAGGTTTGAAAGCTACTGGAGATGCTTCAAACAGTTCTTATTGCAGACATCCTTTAGCCTTTATCGTGGAAGCTGCAGACGATATTTGCTACACAATTATTGATTTTGAGGACGGCATAAATCTGGGCTTGATTTCTGAAGATTATGCCTTGGAATACCTTATAAACTTGGTACGAGACACCATCAACACAAAAAAATACAATTCATTACAAAATACCCAGGATAGAATCAGTTATTTAAGGGCATTGGCCATTGGAAATTTGATTCAGGAGGCTGCGCGTATTTTCATTGAAAACGAAGAACAAATATTAAGAGGTGAATTTCATAATTCCTTGCTGGAAAAATGTAAATATGAGGCTCAAATTGACGACATTTTAAAACTAAGTGTTGAAAAAATATACCAGAGTAAAGAGGTTGTTGAAAAAGAAATTGCTGGGTACCAGGTCTTGGCAGATCTGCTTGAGGTGTTTCTAAGGGCCGTAAATAATAAACATGATGGTACACTCTCAAACTATGATAAGCTCGTTTTAATGCTCTTACCGGACAGGTATAAGCAAACGCACGAAGATCTTTATAAAAGAATTTTAGGTATTTGCAATCTGGTCGCTAACTTTTCTGATAGCTATGCCATCTTGTTGCATAAAAAAATCAAGGGAATTGATCTAAATTAAAGCCTTCCTTAAAAATTATAAATAATTCCAATCCCCAACTGTTGTTTCAATTGAACCCTGGCACCTGAGGTAATGACTTCTCCGTCTTCGTTGGTCTCTTTGGTCTTTATATCGTCATCGTAAATCACATGACTCCTGAAGCTGGCCTGAAATAGTTTGTTGATTTTGAATTGAAAACTCAATATCCAATCGACATCAATATTTCCAAATTCATTGATATAATCAGAATATAAATCCAGATTATTGACCATCGCCACATTTTTAAAGATCTCCTTCTCCCATTTGGTCTGAATCAATATCCCTAATTCATGCCTTGATCGTTCACCAGGCGTAACACCAAAAGCTCCTTCATTTGACAATTTTTCATCCAAGACATAGGTTGATTTAAGTGTTAAGGGAGACATGTATATGGAGAATAGTTGCTCTGGTAAATTGTACCTGCCTCCGACTCCTAAATGAAAATAGGCCGGAGCAAAAAACCTGGATATCGGATCCTCATCCTCCGGATTGCTATAACCATCTGTAAATTGTGTTCTAAAACTGATCTGGGCGGTAAAATACCAGTTGGAAATGGTATCCTTTCGATAGCCAAAAGATGAAGCTACTCTGATCTCATCATCTGTTTTGATCAATCCTGTATTTTGCTGATTGTTGAGCCCGTACCTGGCTGACACCTCATTATTCCAGATCGTATAGAGCTTTTCATATAACCTGGCGAATTCAACTTTAAACAATCCGGAAACAGAATTTACACCCCCGGCATTCCAGTTGACAAAAGCCACCTCATTCAAATCAAACCCGATACTGTTCTTATGCTTCCACCAAACTGGCTCCTTGGCTTTCTTGGTTCTTTTTATACTGACAAGCTCAATAGCATTTGAAAAACCAATGGTATCGATCCCGTAGGTTTTTCTTTTTGAAAAATAGTCTATTTTCTTAGGAATCGGAACATATGTGGTGTCTAGAGTATATTCATCTATTACCATTCTGTACTTGGGCGTAATGATTACCTCTCTTCCATAAGGATTCTTTCCCGTGGAATCAATTTCAATATAATAATATGGACTTAACAAAGAATCAAGCAGGGCTCTTTCTACCGATAGCATCTCAGGTTTAACTTCAGATTGAATCGTTAAACTATCCAAAATAGCATCATTCGCGGGATATTCATTGGGCATCAAATAGGTGCTATCGATACTTTGTACGACAGACATGGTATCAATTGCCGTTTTAAGACTTACAGAATCTTTCACCTGAGCCTTAACCGTTGAAGCAATCAACAACATAAAAACTATTTTAATAACTCTTGACATTCAGGGGCAATGGAATGGCGAATTTAATAATTTTTATTATTCATTATATCTTCTAAAACCATTTGTAGGCTTTTTTTATCTAAACCAATCTTAGATTTTAATTGAGGTAAACTACCGTGTTCAACAAAGCTATCGGGTACTCCTAAAATTCTAAGCTCAAGACTCTTTCTATTTTGTTTATTCAGGTGTGCCAAAACAGCCTCTCCGAAACCGCCGTTAATGGCCCCATCCTCCACTGTAACAATGTGTTTATATTGCGAATATATTTCTTGTAAAAGACTTGTATCAAGAGGTTTGGCAAATCTCATATCATAATGACCAATTCCTCTAAATTGTTCTTCCTGTAAGAGTTCATATACCTCTTCTCCAATGGGACCCAGGGTTAAAACAGCTATTTTATTTCCTTTTTTAAGGCATCTGCCCTGACCCATTTCTATTCTTTGAAAGTCCTTTTTCCAATCCACCTTACTACCTCTTCCCCTCGGATATCTAATCGCTATTGGACCTGATAAATCCCGCTGTACCGAATAGAGAATATTTCTAAGTTCGATTTCATCCATCGGTGAGAAAATGGCCATATTAGGTATGCAACGTAAAAAAGAGATGTCGAAGACGCCGTGATGTGTTGGTCCGTCTTCTCCTACGAGTCCCGCCCGATCTACACAAAAAACAACAGGCAGGTTTTGTAAGGCAACATCGTGAATTATCTGGTCGTAAGCCCTTTGAAGGAAGGTTGAATAAATGGCACAGAAAGGAAGCATTCCTTGCGTCGCCAGCCCTGCAGCCAATGTTACTGCATGTTGTTCCGCTATACCTACATCAAAAGCCCTTTCTGGAAAAGCTTCAATCATATACTTTAAAGAAGAACCTGTAGGCATCGCTGGTGTAATCCCAACAATTTTCTTGTTTCGCTCTGCCAGTTCTACCAACGTTAAACCAAAAACATCTTGATATTTTAAGGGTAAATCCGCTACATTCTCACTCAGAAGTTCTCCCGATATTTTATCAAAAAGACCCGGAGCATGATAGGTTACCTGATCCTTCTCTGCGGTAGGTAAGCCTTTTCCTTTTTTAGTGATTACATGAAGAATTTTTGGACCCGAAACAGTTTTAAGCCTGGATAATTCTTCTAACAGTGCATCGATATTATGACCATCAATGGGACCTGAATATGACAAGTCAAGGTCTTCAAATAAATTTTTCTGATGGGCATCCATCCCATTCTTCACCGAGGTTAGGTAGTTTTTTAGGGCCCCTACATTGGGGTCTATACCCATTTCATTGTCATTCAAAATGATCAGGATATTAGAATCCGAAACACCGGCATGATTCAATCCTTCAAATGCCATACCACTGGCGATACTGGCATCACCTATTACAGCTATATGCTGCCGATCAATTTCTCCATTAAGTCTGGAAGCAATTGACATCCCTAAGGTAGCAGAAATCGAAGTGGATGAATGTCCGGTTCCAAAAGTATCATACTCACTTTCGCCTAATTTAGGAAAACCCGAAATTCCTCCAAACTCACGATTCGTATGAAACATTTCTCGTCTTCCGGTCAGGATCTTGTGAGGATAGGCCTGATGACCTACATCCCAGACCAAAAGATCTTTCGGAGTATCAAAAACATAATGAATGGCTATAGTGAGTTCAACAACACCCAAACTGGCCCCTAAATGGCCTTTTTTAACCGATACTACCTCGATGATAAAGTCTCTCAATTCTTGGGCTAACAGCCCAAGCTCCTTCTGTGACAATTTCTTTAAATCGCATGAATTGTTGATATTTTCTAAATATTTTTTCGCCACGAATACAAAACTACAATTATCTTTGGTGGAGCCAAAATAATAAGTTTCATATATTTTATGCGCAATAGCCCCATTGGAATTTTTGACTCCGGAGTAGGAGGATTGACCATTTATGAAGAGATCCACAGACTCCTTCCTGATGAAAACATTATTTATCTGGCGGATAGCAAGAATGCTCCCTACGGTGAAAAATCCAAGCAAGAAATAATTAATATCAGTGTTAAGAATACCGAATTTTTACTTTCCCATGGCTGTAAATTAATTGTTGTTGCCTGTAATACAGCTTCAACCAATGCCGTTAAATATTTGCGAGAACATTATAACATTCCTTTTATTCGGGTACAACCCGCCATCAAACCAGCAGCATTGAATTCAAAGACCAAAGTAGTTGGAATTCTCGCCACTAAAAGCACCTTAAAAAGCGAATTGCTTTATGAGACTTCTCAGCGATTTGCACAAGGGGTGGACGTTGTGGAAAGAGTTGGTGTTGGACTGGTCACATTGATTGAATCCGGTAAAATGCACTCTGAAGAAATGACTTCTCTTTTAAAAAAACATATTCTGCCCATGTTGGAAAAAGATATTGATCATCTAGTTTTAGGCTGCACTCATTATCCCTTTTTAACAGATCAGATTCAGGAAATTGTGGGTAATAAGGTTCGAATTCTCGATTCCGGAGAGGCCATCGCCCGACAAACCAAGGTAATTCTCGAACAGGAAAACCTGATAAATCTGGATGCCACTGAAATCAAAAGACGCTTTTATACCAATAAAGATCCAGAGGTGATGCAAAAAATTCTTGATGAGTTTGATGAGGGTTTTAAAGCCATTAAAACTAATTTTTAAGCATGGAAAGTCCGTTTACACATGAGTATTTTATGAGAAAGGCTTTCATTGAAGCCGAAAAAGCTTTTGACAAAAATGAAGTTCCGATTGGCGCTGTGATTGTAATCGGAGATAAAATAATTGCCCGGGCTCATAATCTAACTGAAACTCTGAATGATGTCACAGCTCATGCCGAAATGCAGGCTTTTACGGCAGCAGCTGATTATTTGGGAGGAAAGTATCTGAAAAAATGCATTCTTTATGTGACCATGGAACCATGTCAAATGTGTGCCGGGGCCAGTTATTGGACACAAATTGATCAAATAATATTTGGAGCCTATGATCCCCAAAGAGGCTTTCAAAGACATAAGACCGTGATCCATCCAAAAACGACTGTTATTGGTGGCGTGATGGAAAAAGAATGCAGTGAAATTATTAGTCGTTTTTTTATTGAAAAAAGGAATCTTAACTAGTCTTCCTTTTTCTTATCTGGCGGATTGGCAAAATCCTTCAGGGAATAATTTCTAAGATCCTTATTCCTATAACGATAGTAGATAAAAAGAGGCATGAGAATAAAGGCAAATAACAAAACTCCAAAACCTATAAACTTCTCGCCATTACCGGCTTCTTCCAAATTCATATAATATCCATAGCCAATCAAGCCAAGCACAGCCAACAAAATTATTCTCAATATGATTTTCATCTAAGGATTTATTTTCCGGCTAAAATACAAAATGTCTTATCTTTAAGGTAAATTAAGAATCGATAAATTTGTTCAAACCATTTTCAATACTTCTTCTATCATTTTTATTCTCGTGCCAAATGCCTTTGGAAAAAGTTTCAGATAAAATCGTTATCGCTCACCGTGGAGCTTCAGGATATCTTCCGGAACATACCATGGAGTCTAAAGCCATGGCCTATGGAATGAATGCTCATTTTATTGAACAAGATTTAGTACTGAGCAAAGATGGTATCCCCATCGTAATTCACGATATTTATTTGGATGAGGTTACCAATGTGCAGGAGTTATTTCCGGACATGTCAAGATCAGATGGCCGGTACTATGTAATTGATTTTACCTATGAACAAATCAAAACGCTTTCTGTTTTCGAACGATTTGATCACAAAACCAAAAAACCTGTTTTTCCTGATCGATTCCCGTACAATCAATCTACGTTTAAATTACACCGATTTCAAGATGAAATAGAAATGATCCAGGGACTAAACAAAAGCTCGGGGAAAACTATTGGAATTTATCCTGAGATAAAGGCTCCTTCATTTCATAGAAACGAAGGGAAAGACATCTCAAAAATTGTATTACAAATTCTAAGCGATTATGGGTATACCGATCAAGAGGACCTATGCATACTTCAGTGCTTTGACCCGACAGAATTACAGCGTATCAGAAAAGACCTGTCTTCTGAACTCTTTTTAACTCAATTAATGGAATTTCCTGCCGGTGCAGAAGATCTGGATAATTATGCCGTCTATGCGAACGCAATTGGGCCCTCGATTCAACAACTCATATTGGCTGGCACAGGCAAAAAAGAAGGAAATAAAATAGTCGACAAGGCACATGAACTTGGCTTAAAGGTGCATGCCTATACATTTAGAAAAGATGAACATCCTAATTTCGAATCCTACGAAGATCTGTTACAATTTGGATTCTATGATATCAATCTCGATGGTGGGTTTACGGATTTCCCCGATATCACAGTTCAATATCTTAAGGAGTCGCCTCAATAAGCTGTCTTCTATAGGCTGTCAGTAACTTGGACTTTGAAATAAAACCATGGTATTTATTATTTTTTACAACGGGTAAATTCCATGCGCCGGTTTCTTTGAACTTTTTCATGATTACTTCCATATCGTCTTTTTCATAAAAAATAACGTCTGGTGCATTGTGCATCATCTCTTCCACATACACTTTATCATACATACTTTGATCGAACATGATACCGCGGATATCGTCCAATAAAAGGATACCCAGAAACTCATTCTCATCATTCACCACAGGGAATAAATTCCTTTTAGATTTTGTAACGGCTTTATTGAGCATTTCGCCCAAATTATAGCCCGGTTTAATGACGACAAAATCTCTTTCAATGATCTTTCCTTTTTGCATCATCATGAGCACATTCTTATCCCTATCATGAGTCAATAATTCTCCTTTTTTTGCCAGTTCCATGGTATAAATGGAATTTGACACATAATATCTTGTCATGGAAAAAGAAATCGCTGAGACGATCATTAATGGTACAAACAATTCATAGCCTCCGGTAATTTCAGCAATCAAGAATATAGCGGTCAGCGGAGCGTGCAATACTCCTGCCATCAAACCCGTCATACCAATTAATGTAAAGTTTGATTCAGAAATACTAAGATCCCAGCCTAAATTATTGACCACTTTGGCATATACATTTCCTAAGGCGCTTCCCATCACAAGAGTGGGGATAAAAATTCCTCCTACTCCACCCGCGGAAAATGTAACTGTCATGGCAACAGCTTTAAACACCGTAATCCCTATCAGCAAAACGATTACGAGCCAAATATTTTCTTCAAAGGAATGCAAAAAAGGAATATCGCCAATGGCCTTCCAATGGTTTCCCGCCAGCAGGTTGTTGATCAGATCAAATCCTTCACCATATAGAGGGGGAATAAAAAATAATAGTATGCCAATGATAACACCACCAATCAGCATCCTATTCACCTGACTTTCTATTTTCTCAAATAAACCAGTAATCCAAAAGTACATTTTAGAAAAATATACAGAGGCCACAGCCGAACCTATTCCAAGAACCACATAAAATAAAATATCGTTGATCGAAAACTTATCTTGAATTTCAAATCTGAACAGCAATTCTGATCCCAAAAATAAATAAGAAGTAATTACAGCAGATACAGAAGCCAGCAATAACGGAATCATGGAAGCAAAAGCCAGATCCAGACTAAAAATCTCTATCGCAAAAATAATAGCCGTTATCGGAGCCTTAAACATCGAAGCCAGAGCTCCTGCTGTAGCACAACCAATTAATAAGGTTCTATTTCTCGCGTTGGTATGGAAAAACTGAGCAATATTAGATGCGATGGCCGCTCCGGTATTTATAGAGGGTCCCTGTAAACCCACGGATCCACCAAAACCAACAGTTAGCGGGGCCGTTATTAAAGAAGCATACATTTTATAACGTTCGATCAACCCCTTTCTTTTGGAAAGAGAAAAAAGCGTGGATGGAATAGCGTGACCTATTTTTTTTCGCACCACATACTTCTGAATAAGAAAGACCAGAAACAACCCTATCAATGGAAAAATAAAATAAAGAGTGTGATGGTAATCTACAATCATTTTATCCTGTAACACGACCTGAATAAAATGCGTAAGGTTCTTGATAACAACGGTTCCCAAACCAGCCAAAAAACCTACAAGAATACTCAAAGAATAAATAAACTGCTGGTTCGTGATATGCTTATAGCGCCACTTAAAGAACTTCTTTCTCAGCTTTTTTATCTTGGGCATGAATTATGAATAAATAGATCGTGAAATAAAGCCTAAATGTAGTAATTAATCGTTATCCATAAAAAAATCCGAAATGAGTATTTCGGATTTTTTTATTTTATGAACGAATATCAATTTTAAGTTGTAACTCCTTGAGTTGTTCCTCATCGATTTTTGAAGGCGCATCTATCATCACATCTCTTCCGGAATTGTTTTTTGGAAAGGCAATAAAATCGCGAATCGTTTCCTGACCTCCTAAAATAGATACTAATCTGTCTAGTCCAAATGCCAGCCCTCCATGGGGAGGTGCTCCATATTCAAAGGCATTCATCAAAAACCCGAACTGATCGATAGCTTCTTCTTTGGTAAAGCCCAATAGATCAAACATTCTTGCCTGGGTTTCCTTATCAAAAATTCTGATAGAACCTCCACCTATTTCATTTCCATTCAACACCATGTCGTAGGCATTGGCCCTGACTTTCCCTGGATCCGTATCCAATAAATGCATGTCTTCCGGTTTTGGAGAAGTAAATGGATGGTGCATCGCATGGTAACGTTCACTTTCGTCATCCCATTCCAGTAAAGGAAAATCCAACACCCAAAGCGGTGCAAATTCATCTGACTTTCTCAATCCCAGGTTCTCTGCCATCTCCATTCTAAGGCTGCTCAATTGGCTTCTTACCTTATCCGTTGGACCAGCCATTACTAATAACAAATCGCCTTTATCGGCACTCAATCTCTGTGCCCAGGTAGCCAACTGTTCCTGATCAAAAAACTTATCGACAGATGATTTATAGCTGCCGTCTTCATTGCATTTAACCCAAATCAATCCATTCGCACCAATCTGAGGTTTCCTCACAAAATCAATGATCTTATCCAGTTGTTTTCTCGAATATCCTGCACAGCCCGGAACCGCAATTCCAACAATTAATTCCTGTGCATCAAATACCCCGAATCCCTTGTTTTTTGCTAAATCATTAAGTTCTCCAAATTTCATATCGAACCTGATATCAGGCTTGTCATTCCCGTAGGTTTTTATGGCCTCATCATAGCTCATTCTTGGGAATTCCTTAATCTCTACCCCTTTGGTTTCAAGCAATAAATATTTTACCAGACCTTCAAAAGTATGGAGTATATCTTCCTGTTCTACAAAGGCCATCTCACAATCAATCTGTGTAAATTCAGGTTGTCTGTCGGCACGTAAATCTTCATCTCTAAAACACTTTACAATCTGAAAGTATTTATCAAGACCTCCTACCATTAAAAGTTGTTTAAACGTTTGAGGTGATTGAGGCAAGGCATAAAACTGACCTTCATTCATTCTGGAAGGAACTACAAAATCTCTGGCCCCTTCCGGTGTGGATTTGATCAGGTAAGGTGTTTCAACATCAATAAAGCCTTGATCAGAAAGATATTTTCTCACTTCCATGGTCACCTTGGAACGAAAAATTAAATTTTCTCTCACCGGGTTCCTTCTAATATCAAGATACCTGTATTTCATTCTTAGTTCGTCTCCCCCATCAGTCTCATCCTCAATAGTAAATGGTGGTGTTTTTGCTGAATTCAATATGCTCAGTTCAGTAACCAGAATTTCTATGTCTCCCGTCGGCATCTGATCATTCTTAGCCTCTCTTTCAATCACCTTTCCTTTGATTTGAATAACAAACTCTCGACCTAAGGATCTTGCCTGTTCTACGATTGAAGGATCCGTTCTTTCACCATCAAAGATCAATTGGGTCACTCCATATCGGTCTCGCAGATCAACCCACACCATAAACCCTTTATCTCTTACTTTCTGAACCCATCCGGAAAGACAAACATCTTCTCCGGCATCTGCTATTCTTAACTCCCCATTTGTATGACTTCTATACATAATTTTCATTTTATTCAAGCTGCAAATTTAATCAAATACTAAAGAGTTGCCACCTTTTTGAAACAATTTTTAACATACATGTCGCAGAACACATATTGCTTAAAATTTCAGAGAAATGATCTAAACAATGGCAAATGCTGGCAATTAACTTTATATTTGTACAAAACGAATTTCATTGGACTTTAACTCAAAATTATATCTTGTTCCTACACCTATCGGAAATCTTGAAGACATCACATTGAGAGCCATAAGAGTATTGAAGGAAGTTGATGTTATTTTAGCAGAAGACACACGGACTTCGGGAAAATTATTAAAGCATTTTGAAATTTCTACTCAAATGTATTCCCATCATATGCACAATGAGCATAGAACAGTTGACCATATAGTGGAACGCATTAAAAACGGTGAAACATTTGCCCTCATATCAGATGCGGGAACCCCTGCCATTTCCGACCCTGGTTTTTTGTTGACCAGAGCCTGTATTGAAAGCGGTATAGCAGTTGATTGCTTACCCGGTGCCACTGCCTTTGTACCTGCTTTGGTCAATAGTGGATTCCCCAATGATAAATTTGTTTTCGAGGGCTTTCTTCCTATTAAAAAAGGAAGGCAAACCAGACTTGAGTTTTTATCAGAGGAAACAAGAACCATCATTTTTTATGAATCTCCTCATAAATTGTTAAAAACACTCGGTCAATTTGAATCCTATTTTGGCGCTCAACGAGAGGTCTCCATCTCCAGAGAAATAAGCAAACTATATGAGGAAACAAAAAGGGGTACAATCGAAGAAGTAAAAGATTATTATACCAAACATAGTCCTAAAGGCGAAATTGTAATCGTTCTAAAAGGAAAATCCAAACAGTAAACTGAAGCATTCCATGCAATTGATCCTAAGAACCTATGAATTAAAGCTGCAGCATACCTTTACCATATCTCGACAGTCTTTTGATGCTAAAAATGTGTTGATTGTAGAACTTAAAGATGGTGTACATGCTGGTTTTGGGGAAGCGTCTGAAAATCCCTATTACAATCAGTCCATTGAAGAAATGGTAAACGCTTTATTAGCCGTAAAAAACAGCATTGAATCGTTGGAGCATATGAAACCTGAACAATTCTGGGAACAAGTATTTCCATTATTGCAAGGGAATATGTTTGCTCTTTGTGCGCTTGATATCGCATATCATGATTTATACACCAAAAAAAAAGGGCTGAAACTCTACGAATACTGGAATTACACTATTGCTAAAAATATACAAACCAATTTTACCATTGGAATCGATACCATAGAAAATATGCTCGCCAAAATGCGTGAAACTCCATGGCCAATTTATAAAATCAAACTTGGCACCCAGGAAGATCTTAGCATCATTCGGGCTCTTAGAAAAGAAACAAATGCCATCTTCAGAATTGATGCCAACGGAGCCTGGGATGTTCAGGAAACCTTGGATAATGCGAGGGAACTTAAAAAGCTCGGAGTAGAATTTCTGGAGCAACCCTTGGCAGCAGACAATATAGATGGCGCAAGAAAACTATTTGACGCTTCGGTATTACCTATTATTGCAGATGAAAGCTGTCAGATTGAAAGTGATGTAGAAGCCTGCCATCATTTATTCCACGGTGTGAATATCAAACTTGTAAAATGTGGAGGACTGACTCCTGCCCGAAGAATGATAGCAGAGGCCAAATCAAAACAAATGCTGGCAATGGTTGGCTGTATGACTGAATCCACTATTGGAATTTCTGCAATAGCGCATCTAATTCCTGTACTTGACTATGTGGATCTGGACGGCGCCTTATTATTGCGTAAGGATATTGCTTCGGGCGTGTCTATAAGCAAAGGGGAAATAAAATATGCCCGGGAAAAAGGAACAGGAGCTCAGCTCCTCGATAAGGATCCAATAAAAATTTATTTGTAAAGTTCTAGTAATTAATTTGAAAATATAATGGCACAAGAAATCAAAACACAATGGGAAGGGCAAATGCTTTTTAACGCAGACACCCTTGGAGGAAATTTTAAAATCGATGCTGCAGAAGAATCTGGAGGTCAGGGAAAAGGCGTACGACCCAAAGCACTGATGCTTACATCATTGGCTGGTTGTACGGGAATGGATATCGTTTCCTTGCTAAAGAAAATGCGAGCGGAGGTGGACGATTTGGATATCAATGTCTCAGGAGAACTGACAGAAAAACATCCAAAAATTTATAATAAAGTGACACTTGAATATGTCTTTTACGGCGAAGATCTTAAAAAAGATAAAATAGAAAAAGCCATTCAGCTCTCTGCTGAAAAATATTGTGGAGTGATGGAAATGTTCAAGCAGTTTGCAGAAATCACTACTGTGGTATCCTATAAAGCAAAAAAAAGCTCCTGAATCAGGAGCTTTTTTTAATATGATCTTATATTTCTTTATTAATTAGTCTTGTGAGTTTAAGATGGTTACAACTAAGGCAGTCATAGAGATCAACAGACCTAAAGAGGATAAAATTACACCTGTTTGAGCTCCAATGGCAGAATTCTTCGCTCTAGTTTTGTTAGGTTCAACATATACCACGTCATTTTGAGATAAATAATAAACGGGAGAATTAAATAAATCATCCGATTTCAAATTCACTCGGGTATAGGTTTTTTTTCCGTCGTAATCCTGAATTACCAAGACGTTTTCTCTTTCACCATAAATGGTTAAATCACCTGCTAAGGACAGGGCCTCAATCAACGTAATTCTTTCATTGGTAGCGGTAAAAGTACCTGGTCTGGCAACTTCTCCTAATACTGTAATTCTATAATTGACCGTTTCGATGTCCACAATAGGATCCTTGATATAATCTGTTAATTTATCTTGCAACATCTTGGTGGCCTGAGCCCTGTTCATTCCTGCGAT
>NZ_JBPCUJ010000169.1:0-2550 GCF_051011215.1 Lutimonas sp. | reverse complement strand
TCCCATCTTATAGTTCCCGTACTTACAATTAGTAACCCGGACATTATTAAAATAAATCCTCCAAATAATCTTCCAGTTGAAAATTTATTTATTTTCATCAGCTACATGAATGTCCGCTTTGGGTCGTAAGCGGACATTTTGAATAAGTATTTTAAAGATTCCAACCTAATGTTCCCCCGAACGGTTTAGTTTATGTCCGCTTTCGGCCAATAGCGGTCATTCAACTGGCGCTATCAAATCGTTTATGTGAGATTGTAAATAAGGAATATTAAAGTACAAAATAAATAACAAAAGCCACGATAAAGCTGGCGAACATAATTTTGAATTTTCCCGTTTTAGCTCTATTGCTCGGATTGAGTATCCAGCTTTATAAAATGCTTGAATAAATGACCATATATAAAATAATGCTGCAAAAAACGTGAGGAATAAGAAAATGCTAAATAGACTATTATCGGATTCTTTGTTTCTGATTTGATTTGGATCAAAGTACAAAGCAAGACCCATCAATACAGAAAAAATCACGAATGATATTAATATTCTGTAAACCATATTCTTCCCTTGAAAATTGTCATTGCCTGCAATTCTATTTATCACATCAGTTCGGCTGTAAAGCCAATACAATGAATATAGGCCACTAGTTATAACAGATAGTATCCAGCAAAGTAGTAAGGATGATTTTTCAGAATTCATGAATTGCTTCACGCAAGTAGCATCATTTTATTTTTAATAAAATGTCCGCTTTGGGTCGTAAGCAGACATTTTGAACGTGTTATTTGATGTTTCCAACCTGATGTTCCCCTTAACGGATTAAATTATGTCCGCTTTCGGCCAATAGCGGTCATTTCCATTTAATGAAGTTCTCTTCATTTTGCTTAACAAAGTCTCCTAACAATTCTGTTTCGATTTCAGGACGACATTCATAAAACTGTTTATCAAACTCAAATATTTTTACTTCATATCCATATTCTTCATTCCAGTTAATATATTTTTCATGGTCTGTAGGCATGTTAATTTTCGCAGATTCATGAAATTCCATTACTTTTCGCAATACATCACACTGATCTATAGCTCCCAATTCCTCCAATGCACTTATGACTTCATTATGGTCAAAATAACCTAAATTATATAAATATTGTAGATGTCCACCGTTTAGTATCTCGCTGTTATACCAATTTGCAATATATGCAATACGCTGCACTTGAGATAATTCCTCTTCATTAGCTTGAGTCACAAAGTCAATAAATCCATTCCATCTAACTACATCGATGTCTTCATGTGGACTTTTATTAATTTCAATCGCACTACTCACTTGTAATGATATGTCCCTTACTTTGAAACTTATGTATTGGATGTCCGCTTTGGGTCGTAAGCAGACATTTTGAACATTTGTTTTGAAGTTTCCAACCAAGATTCCCCTTTAGCGGTTTAATTTATGTCCGCTTTCGGCCAATAGCAGTCATTCTATAATTAATCTACTATGAACAAATATCATCAAGATTCTGAAGCAAGTAATCAATCGTAAACTGTTCTATTTGTTCACCACACTCATAGTATTCACCATCACAAACTTCCCATGGATCAATTTCATCCTCATGAGTCAATTGGTCTAAATGTTTATATCTTGTTGATTCATCTAATGAAGGAATTTTCCCAAATATCTCTAAGGCTTTAACCGCAATTTTTTTAAACTCGATTGAGTTGATGGCTTTTAAAGCAGGAACTAGATCATATGTAAATACTCCTGTGCTATTAAAAAAGAATTGATGAAAGCCCCCATTATTCACTTCCATAGTCATCCCATGAATTGCTGAAATAAATCGCTCAGTTTTTGTTAGTGATTGAAGACCGTCCTTTTCTTCTTTGTACATCAGTATTGCGGATATGTTGCTTAGTAATTCCCAATCTTCAGCTTTCCCACGATGTTTTAAAACTTCCTGGACAGTGGTTCCATAAGGCACAAGTTCTTTAAGCACAGTATATTCCTAATAAATTTTAACAATGAACACATAGTTATGCTCTCAACTGATTGAGTAAATTAGTTTCTATATAAAATGTGAATCCAATAGTATTAAAGGCCGTATGTTAAATGCCCGCTTACGGCCAATAGCTGACATTATTCAAGTATATTAAATTTTATTTCCGCACCATCAGGTAAGTCTTTTATCTGATTTGCCAAGTCACCTGAAAATGCAATCAATTCTTTAAATGGGACTGTACCTAAATTATCACCTCCGTATTCTCCACCAACGACACCTGGTATCTTTAAACAGTATTTGTGTCCTTCCGGAAGTGTCCCGAGCATTACTCGAGCTTCATTTACAAGCTTTTCCATGCTCCAATCTAGAGCAAAGTTATCATCCTTACATAATTCTTGATATTCGAGCTCATCATTAGCAACAATTTCACAACACAATTCCTCGGGTGTTATACGCCAGTATTGATTACTAACGTCCTTTACCAATAAATTTCCAAAAGCATTCTCACCAACAATTTCTATCGGTTCTATACCTATCCATCCCCATGCTTCCTTTATTAAATCAATCATTAAAA
>NZ_JBPCUJ010000168.1:0-2617 GCF_051011215.1 Lutimonas sp. | reverse complement strand
GTGTTAATGTACCCATGGTCATTTCTGGGAAAAATATTACACGGATTAATGCTATTGAAGATGCGTTGATAAATACTACAGATTTATTTGCAACTATTGCCAATCTCAGTGAAATAGAAATAACAGAAATAAACGATAGTAGTAGCTTTAAAAACCTCCTAACTACTTCCAATACTGATGAAAGAGATTATATTTATGCTGAAGTAGGGCTTGAAACTGGAGGTTCAAATTTTACCATAAGAAATGCTACACATAAATACATTTCCTTTGAAAATGGTTCTGAAGCGCTTTATAATTTAATCGATAATCCTTTAGAAAACCCAAACCTCTTAAATGTAAATCAATTACCGTTAAGTGTTTCTGACAGTGTCATAAAAGACGTATTGACAACTAAATTAACAGAAATAAGGCAATAAATTTTACTCTGAATTATCATTTTCATGTGCTTCTAAATCCTTGGTCAAATCTAATTTTCTAAATGAAGGGGAAACTATTCCAGTGGTAACAACCGTAATCAAAGTCATTGTGCCACCAAAAACAACCGCAGTGACAGTTCCCATAAGTTTCGCTGTCAATCCGCTTTCAAAAGCACCAAGTTCGTTAGATGAACCCACAAACATTGAGTTCACCGAAGACACGCGTCCACGCATATGATCTGGAGTTTTAAGTTGTAAAATGGTTTGACGAATTACCATAGATACCCCATCAGTCACACCACTAAAGAACAACGCCACTACCGAAATCCAGAATATTGATGATAATCCAAAAACAATGATGCAAACACCAAATCCAAATATCGCTGCTAGCAGTTTCATCCCCGCATTTTTACTAATTGGCAAATAGGCGGTAATCAGCATTGTTAAAAATGCTCCAACAGACGGTGCTGCAACTAAAATCCCAAAACCCTTTGGGCCAACCTTCAATATATCTTCAGCAAAGACGGCTAATAGTGCTACAGCTCCGCCAAATAACACAGAAACCATATCTAAAGTTAAGGCTCCTAAAATAGCCTTGGTTTTAAAAACAAATTTCACCCCTTCTTTTAAGCTCTGCATTACAGGCTCACCAATTTTAGGGTTAAGAATTGGTTTCTTTTTTATTTTAAATAAAACGATAAATGAAACTAAGACAAGTCCAAAAATAATGCATAAAGACCAATGCACTCCAATCCAATTTATTGAAAACCCTGCAAAAGCTATTCCCAATACACGAGCCATTTGCCAAGTAGAACTACTCCAAGTAGCAGCATTTGGATAAACTTTTTTTGGAACGATTAAGGCAATCAATGAAAAAATTGTCGGTCCAAAAAATGAACGTAAAAACCCTCCAAAAAACACCAAACCATATATACCATATAAAATATTGTCTTTAGTCCAGGATTGACTAATTTCATCAGAGGTTAACCAAAAAAGGCCAAAACTAATTAAAGAAAAAGCGGCTATACAAAGCGCTAAAAGATTTCTTTTTTCTCGCTGATCTACAATGTGGCCAGCAAATAAAGCCATGCCTAAAGCTGGAATAATTTCCATTAACCCAATTAAACCTAAATATAATGGGTCGCCTGTCATTGCATATACTTGCCACTCAATAACAATAAATTGCATTGACCAGCCAAAAACCAGAGCAAACCTCATCACTAAAAAGATATTGAATTCTTTAAAACGTAAAGCTGCGTAAGGGTCGTTTTTTGCCATATGATAATACTATTGCACTTTTATATCCCTCAATTTCAATTGTAAACTCACCTTTCCATTCCAATGATTCTCATCAATGGTATATGCCGATTTAAACTGCTTTCTGTTTGAAACTAAATCTATTTTATCGCCCAAACCAAAACCGATACAGACTATTTTATCTGCATCTGGTTGTGTAACCGTGATTCGTAAATGTTTATCATCTTCCCCAACACATTTTCCATAGCCTGTGTCCTTTAAATTTTCAGTCATAAAAACAGGAGTCATATTTCCTGGGCCAAAAGGAGCAAACTGTTTAAGTATTCTATGAAATTTTGGTGTTATATCCTTTAAATCGATTTGAGCATCAACTTTAATTTCGGGCGTGAGTAAATTTTTATCAATAGTTTTTGAAACGACTTCTTCGAAAGCATGTTTAAAAGCTTCATAGTTTTCTTCTGCAAGTGTTAATCCCGCCGCATATTTATGGCCTCCAAATTGTTCAATATGTTCTGAACAGGCCTCTAAAGCATTATAGACATCAAAGCCACTTACTGATCGAGCAGAAGCTGCCAATTTATCTCCGCTCTTAGTGAATACCAATGTGGGTCTGTAATAGGTTTCAATTAATCGAGAAGCCACAATACCAATAACCCCTTTATGCCAAGTTTCATGGTAAACAACAGAAGAAAAACGTTCCTGTTCTTTTTGTTCTTCAATTTGCTTAAGAGCTTCTTCTGTAATTCGTTTATCTGCTTCACGTCTATCAGTGTTAAAGGCTTCAATCTCTGCAGCATATTCTTCTTCTCCCTCCCCCTCTTTTTCTTTTCCTCCCCTCCCCCCCCCCCCCCCCCCCCCCCCCCCCCCCCCCCCCCCCCCCCCCCTCCCCCCCCCCCCCCCCCCCCCCCCCCCCCCCCCCCCCCCCCCCCCCCCCCCCCCCCCCC
>NZ_JBPCUJ010000167.1:0-19937 GCF_051011215.1 Lutimonas sp. | reverse complement strand
GGACCTAAAAAGGAACTGGCTGCAAAAAAGATCACATTTAGAATGATCAGATGTTTGATGGCGTCTGTTAATTTGCCCATATTTAGTAGGAATTAAATTTTTCTTCCAGGTCATCTAATGACAAGGTAACATATGTTTTTTTACCAAATGGTGAATAATTTGGTTCTTTACAGGAGAATAGTTTATTTAAGATATTCTCTTGCTCTTTATTATTTAAAGTTGTTCCGGCTTTGATCGCCAGACTTTTCGCCAGACTTTTTGTAATCAGGTCTATTTGGCTGAAGCTGGATTCTGGAACTTCATTCTTGAAATTGTCAATAAGCGATTCGAGAATACCAATCACTTGTTTTTCCGAAATTGTAGTCGGAATAGCGTTTAGAATCAAAGCTTCCTCCTGTATTTCTCCAATAATAAAACCGGCGCTTTGTAAATCCTGTTCAATTAATTTTACAACACCTGCATCGTTTTTATTGATACTCACTTTTAAAGGAAAGAGTAATTGTTGATGACCCAAACCTTCCATCGTAACTTTGGCGAGGTATTCTTCATATAAGATTCTTTGATGCGCCGCGTGCTGATCTATCAATACCATCCCTGATTTGATGGGACTTGCGATGTATTTTAATTGGACCTGAAACGTTTTGGAGGCGGTTGCCTCAGCTGATTCATCAAACAATTCCTGACTGACATTGTCCAGATCCACGGTAATATTCTCTATAAGCTCTTTTTCAGGGTGGTCTTTCAGGTACAAAGCTTCCCATTGGACATCCTTTGCAGCTCTTTGCTGTTTTATTTTACCATAACCATCATTCTTAAAAGGATTGAAATCCTGATCGATTTCAATGGCTGGGGTATTCACCGCTGTTTTGTTTTTGTATGCATAGGGTGTGTCAAGGCTGGCGTCACGCTCAAAATCAAGACTGGGAGCAACGTTGTACTGACCAAGACTATGCTTAATAGTAGACCTTATAATCGCGTAAAGATCACGTTCATTATCAAATTTAATTTCTGTTTTGGTAGGGTGAATATTAATATCAATACTTTCAGCCGGAACATCCAAATATAAAAAATAGGAGGGATGATATCCGTGATTCAGTAAACCTTCAAAAGCATTCATCACGGCATGATGCAAATAATGACTTTTTATAAAACGATTGTTGACGAAAAAGAATTGTTCGCCTTTTTTCTTTTTTGCAAAAGAGGGTTTTGAAATAAACCCATTTATTTTTAAAATATCTGTTTCTTCGGCAATTGGGACCAGCTTTTCGTTGATGTTCTTCCCCATGATGTTTACCACACGCTGTCGTGTGTTACTAATCCATTGAGAAGAATTCCCAGCGGGTAAATTGAAAATTTCATTGTCGTTATGCGTCAAAGAAAAAGCAATATGCGGGTAGGTAAATGCCACCCTTTGAAAGGCATCTATAATATGCCTGGTTTCAATCGAATTTGATTTTAAAAAATTCCTTCTGGCAGGAATATTATAAAACAGATTTTTAACAATAAAAACTGATCCAACAGAAGCAGCAGTTTCCTGCTGTGATAAAAATTCACCTCCATTAATTTTAATCTCCGTACCAAGTGAATCATTGTTGGTTCTGGTCTTGAGAACCACATGAGCAATAGCTGCGATAGAGGCCAATGCCTCCCCTCTAAAGCCATTTGTATGCAGGTCAAACAGATCATTTGCCGATTTAATTTTTGAGGTTGCATGTCTTTCAAAGGCCATTTTTGCATCCTTGGGACTCATGCCGATCCCATTGTCAATCACCTGGATCAAGGTCCTTCCTGCATCTTTTACAATCAATTGGATACTTGTTGCCTTTGCATCAACAGCATTTTCCAGCAATTCCTTGACAACGGAAGCAGGACGTTGAACGACCTCTCCTGCAGCAATTTGATTGGCTACATTATCGGGGAGTAATTGAATGAAATCTGACATTAAAACAGGGTATGCACTTCAAATAAATAAGCTAAAATTCCTACCAAAATGGTAATAATTACAGCAAGACGTTTGTTGACGGCTCTATTAGAAGAAACTTTTTTATGGCGTTTCCAATTTGATTTTAAATGATCTTTAGAAAATGTAATTTTATCTAAATCGGGTGTTGCGCTTTTGTCTTTTTTATACTGTTCTTTTAATTTTTCCAAACGCTCTTTCCGCTCGTCATAATAGCGAGGCTTGTAATTGAATACATAATGAGCTCTTGGTTTAAAAGCTTTTCCGAACATAGCATGTCGTTTTGCAGTTGTAACAAAATTACAGAAATTACATCAGCTTGTCAAATAAAGTTGTGTTAAAAGCCAATTGCGAAGCTAAGTGACTAAGACTAAAGGCCCTGTTTCAAAGCAGCCATTTTTATGGCCGCAACAGCGCATTCAATTCCTTTGTTACCATGAATACCGCCTGATCTTTCGATTGATTGCTGCTTGGTATTATCCGTTAAAACACAAAAGATGGTAGGAGTATTGTAATTTACATTCAGGTCTACAATTCCCTGCGTAACACCTTCGCAAACAAAAGTAAAGTGTTCAGTCTCTCCTCTTATGACATTACCAATAGCAATAACGGCATCCAATTCGTTATGATTTAAAAGGTGTTTGCATCCATATACCAGTTCAAAACTACCTGGTACCTTCAGGGCAACGATATTTTCTTTTAAGGCGCCATGAGCCAGCAGTGTCTCAACAGCACCGTCATGTAAATTCTGTGTAATGTCGGGATTCCATTCAGAAACTACAATACCAAACCGCATGTTTGATGCATCTGGAATGCGCTCACTGTCATAAACGGAAAGGTTGGTAGTAGCCATGAATTTCTATTTTTGCGCCAATTGGGCTCTTTGAATATAAATATTAATATTCTTTGCTTCTTCTGATTTAGAGTAGTTGTCTTTTATAGTTGTATAATAAGACTCTGCTTCCCCGTATTTCCCCAGATCCATAGCAACATTTGCGGCTCTGAATAAGTATAAAGGTGACGTGAAATTATTATCTTTTATTCTTGAAGCATCTAAATAATACTGTAATGCATCTTCCGGTTGCTCAATCTCAACAAAAGCATCACCAATATTTCCTTTGGCCAATGCAGCCAGCATATCATCTTCAGAAGAGAAGTCACTCAAATATTTGATGGCGCTTTCATAATCACCAGTTTTAAGAAAAGCAATACCACTCATGTATTTTGCCAAATTTCCGGCCTTGGTGCTTCCGTAGTTATCCACGATATCGATCAATCCATATTTTCCGTCAGCTCCGTTTAAACTAAGGCTGTATAAAGAATCAACAGATGCAGTGGTGTTTTGTGCCTCTTCAAAGTATCTTTTCGGAAACGCCAGTTCATCCGCAGCTTCTTTTTCTTTCGGTTCTACGATGTATTTATTGTAGGCTAAAAATGCAAGAATAATAGCAGCTACTGCGATCAATCCTGAGAAAAGAATCTTTTGATTTTTTTCGACCCATTGTTCAGATCTTGAAGCCGTTTCATCCAGCGTATTAAAAACTTCTGCTGTTGCACTTTGATCCTCAATGTTTGCTTGATTACCTTTCTTTACTTTATTTCCTCTTTTTTTATAAGTCGCCATCAGTATTTTTATTAATTGCGCAAAATTAAAATTTTTATTCAAATTATTGACTTATTTTAAACTTAATTTTTGTTTTTTTGCAGGGATATCTTTAATAAAAATTATTTCAATTTAAAACATTGAATATTAATAACTTAGTATTGAATATTAGAGATGTAAAATAATTGAACCTTCCGGGTTTCATGGGGGGAGGTTGTTTCAAGGTTTTAATCTATGTTTTTAGAAAGTATTGCTCTTATCAACTTTAAGAATTTTTCAGAAAAGTCTTTTTCCTTTGATGAAAAGATCAATTGTTTGGTAGGTAATAATGGTGTAGGTAAAACCAATGTACTTGAGGCCATCTATTATTTGTCGCATACAAAGGGGTATTTTAACGCGGTTGCCTCCCAAAGTATAAAGCATACCAATGACTTTTTCGTTTTGGATGGCGTCTATAGTAAAGAGGGACGTCAAGAGCATATTCACTGCAGTTTAAAGAAGGGCCATAAAAAGGTTATGAAACGAAATGGCAAAGAATACGAAAAGCTTTCGGATCATTTTGGCCTGATTCCCTTGGTGATCATTTCTCCTTCCGATACAAATTTGATTAGTGAAGGAAGTGATTTAAGGCGGAAGTTTATGGATATGATCATATCGATGAGTGACAAAGCGTATTTTCAAGACCTCATTCAGTATAACAAAACTTTGAGTCAGCGAAATTCATTATTGAAATACTTTGCTGCTAATTTTACATTTGACAAAGATAATATTGAGATATATGATGATCAGTTAATTGCCTTTGGAGAAAGAATTTTTGAGAAAAGGAAATCCTTTATTAAGGAATTCGAACCTATCTTTAACAAGAGGTACAGTCATATTATTGAGAAGTCAGCATCTGATGACACCATGGAGAAGGTATCTTTATCCTATAAGACCCAGCTGGAGGATGAAGGGTTTAAGTCTCTTCTTGACAGGAGTCTGGAAAAAGACCGTGTGTTGCAATATTCTTCTGCAGGAATTCATAAAGATGATTTACTTTTTCAAATCAATGCTCATCCAATAAAAAAAATAGGATCTCAAGGGCAACAAAAGTCGTTTTTGATCGCTTTAAAGCTGGCCCAGTTTGATTTTATTACCAATAAGTCGCATATAAAGCCAATTTTGTTACTGGATGATATATTCGATAAACTAGATGATCAAAGGGTTGGGCAGTTGCTTCATTTGGTCAATGACGATAGTTTCGGTCAATTATTTATTACCGATACTCATGATGCCCGGACCGAGGCACTCATTAAAAAAACGGGTCAATCTTATAAAATGTTTAGTTTGTAAGGAATAATGGTATGGCAAAAAGAGAAAACGACATCAATAAATTAGGAGACTTGATCCCAAATATGCTTGAACAGAATAAGCTGCAAAAAGGAATGGATCAGATATATGTGAAAGAGGCCTGGGGCGAAGTTATGGGGAATGGTGTGATGAATTATACAGAATCCGTAAGTCTGAAAAATCATACGATTTTTGTCAAGTTGACTTCTTCAGCATTGCGGGAAGAATTGGAATACGGTAAGGATAAAATTGTTAAAATGATGGATGCCAGTTTAAAACATGTAACGATTAAATCGATAAAATTGATATAAAAAAAACCGCCAATTGGCGGTTTTTTTTATCATTCGAATCAGTTTAGAAAATCTCTCTTCCTGAAAAATGAAAAGCTCCTTCAATCTGAGCATTCTCATCACTATCTGAACCATGAACAGCGTTTTCGCTGATTGAGGTAGCAAAAAGTTTTCTAATTGTACCATCAGCAGCTTCTTCAGGATTGGTAGCACCGATCAGTGTTCTGAAGTCTTCTACCGCATTTTCTTTTTCCAAAATTGCCGCAACGATTGGACCTCTGGTCATATATTCAACTAAATCACCGAAAAAAGGTCTTTCGCTGTGAATGGCATAAAAAGTTTCAGCATCTCTCTGGGTCATCTGCGTTTGCTTCATAGCGACGATCTTAAAACCAGCCGTATTTATTTTTTCTAGTATTGCACCTGTATTACCCTTTTCAAGTGAATCAGGCTTTAACATTGTAAATGTTCTATTTGTAACCATTGTAATTATATTTCAATTTTTTGCAAAAATAATTTATTTGGAGGTTATGGACTAAGTTTTAAGGCTTATTTTTTAAAAGTTTTGTTCAAAGGATCTGTACAGTGTATTTTCTTCACCCCTTATTTCCATGGTCACCTTGTTTGTTTCAAAATCAAATCGAAGGATACCAAAGTTTTTCTTTGATACGACATCGGCAATTCGATATGGATTGGGTTCACCTGAAAATGATTCATAACTATGGGTCATTCCACTGGAAGTGATATCTATCAATGGATAATTCAGTCCAGGTATTTCAGTTTTCGAGATCTCTGCAATATGCCGGTCACCTGAAAGAATAATGACTCCCTTCGCTTTGCTCTGTACAATTAAATGTTTCATTTTTTCGACTTCCTTAGGCATGGTTCCCCAACTTTCAAAACCATGTTCGAAGGAGAGAAACTGAATGCTGCTCATTATAATATTGAATTGAGCCTGAGAATTTTTAAGTTCTTTTTCTAACCATTTCCATTGGGTTTCTCCCAGCATAGTGATACCACCACTTTCATTAGGGATATATCTTTTTACGCCGGTAGAGTCTTTAGATAAGTCACTTCTAAAAAATCGTGTATCCAGAATAATGATTTTAATGAGGGATCTGTTAACTTCAAAACTTTTGCTGTAGTAAATTCCTTTTTGCAAGCGACGTGGATCGTTGTCTGCAACATCAAAAAAATCAAGAAAAATTTGCTGAACACTATCTTTTTGACTGTAATTTTCACCTCCATCATTTAATCCATAATCATGATCATCCCAGGTGCCTAAAACCGGCACGTTGTTTTTAAAAGCAACATAGGCAGAATCATGCTTCATTTTACGATAATTCGCTTTCATGAACTGCATATCTTCTGTGTCGGAATAAATTATATCTCCTCCCCATATAAAAAGGTCGGGTTGATGTCTCAATATGGGTTCCCATAAATCATTTCTCATATTTTGATTGTTGCAGGAGCCAAACGATAAAACAAATTCATTTTTAGGCTGGCAGGCCAATAGACTCAAGGATGTCAAAAGGATAAGCAGGAAATTTTTCAAGACTTTTTTCAAGGTGGGCGTTGATTTTTTGTTCAACATACAAAGTAATGAAAAGTACCTTAAAGAAATTGAAATTTTAATGATAATATTATTTTTATTGTATATTCGCAGACTATGAATGAAGTAGATTTTCGACGCTTACAGCAAATACTTTCTAAACCCCAAAAAATTGTCATAACAACCCACCGCAACCCGGATGGAGATGCTTATGGGTCAAGCCTTGGGCTGTACTGGTTTTTGAAAAAATGTGGTCATGAAGTCAAGGTCTTATCTCCCAATGATTGTCCTGAATTTTTAAAATGGTTGCCAGGTGAATCAGAAATAAATTTATTTGAACCAGAACCTGTTAAAGGAAAAGAAATCTTATCTGAGGCCGAGATTGTTTTTACCCTGGATTTTAATGCTTTTCATAGATTGGGTGAACTCATGGGTGGGGCAATGCATACGATTGATCCGGTCTTTGTAATGATTGATCACCATCAACAACCAGATGATTTTGCAGCGTTTCAATTTGTTGATGCTACAATGAGCTCCACCAGTGAAATGGTCTACCAGTTTATAGAAGGTCTGGGACATGTTGAGTTCATTGATCAGGATATTGCCAGTTGTTTATATACAGGTATTTTGACAGATACGGGGTCGTTCAGATTCCCGGCAACAACCAGTCATACACATAGGGTAGTGGCAGACCTTTTAGAAAGAGGAGCTGACAATTCGGAAATTTATAATAGAATTCACAATGTAAATACCTATAACCGGATGCAGTTATTGGGAAGAGCACTTGATAATATGGTTGTCTTGGATAGATTTCATACAGCCTATATTACCCTTTCTCAGAATGAATTGAACAGGTATAATTTTCAGAGAGGAGATACAGAAGGTTTTGTAAACTATGCCCTCTCCTTGAAGAATGTTATGTTCGCCGCAATTTTTATTGAAGATAAAAAACAGAAAATTATAAAGATCTCTTTCAGGTCAGTAGGTGATTTTTCTGTAAACGAGTTTTCTCGCAATCATTTTAATGGAGGTGGACATATCAATGCTGCAGGCGGAAGGAGTGAGCTTTCTTTAAAAGATACAGTGAAAAAGTTTGTAGAAATATTACCTTCCTTAAAAAATGAATTAACCTTGTCCTAATGAAATACGCATTTGTCATTTCCATCGTTATACTTTTTGCAGTTTCCTGTTCAAGTCCGGAAGCTCGTAAACCAATTGTCAGAAAAACAAGTTCATTTATGAATGAGTCTATCGAAAGAAATAAGATGTTGAATAAAGCGGAGAATGCCGTTTTGTTGCAACGCATGAAATCTGACAGCCTGCACACCTATTTAAATTCTGAAAATGGCTATTGGTATTATTATGAACAAACGGTCTCGAATGATGACTATACACCAAATAGAGGCGATGAGGTTTTTTATAAGCATGAAATTAAAGCCTTGAATGGTACTGTTATTTATGCTGCAGAAGATTTGGGAACTAAGAGTTATTTAATCGATAAAGAAGAATTGATTACTGGCCTGCAGGATGGGTTGAAATTAATGAAAGAAGGTGAAAAAGTGACATTCTTATTTCCATCTTATAAAGCATATGGGTATACTGGTTTTGATAAAGTAAAACCAAACCAACCCTTATTATATAGTGTAGAATTATTAAAAATTAATAAATTAAGTGAAAATGAAAATAATTAACTCGTTTCTAATTGTACTTCTGATTAGTATTGGAGCCTGTAAAAGTACGAAGTATGCAGATTTGGATGATGGGATGTATGCAGACCTTCAAACTGAGAAAGGTGACATTCTGTTAAAATTAGAATATGAAACTGTTCCGATTACGGTGGCAAATTTTGTTTCATTGGCAGAAGGAACAAACCCTTATGTTGATGAAGCATTTAAGGATAAACCTTTTTATGACGGACTTAAGTTCCACAGAATAGTAGATGATTTTATGATTCAAGGTGGGGATCCGAGAGGGAATGGTTCTGGCGATCCTGGCTATAAGTTTGAGGATGAATTTACGATGGATGATTCCGGAAATCTAATGCTTTCGCATGATGGACCTGGCATTCTTTCTATGGCAAATTCCGGACCTGATTCAAATGGTTCACAGTTCTTCATTACTCATAAAGAAACCAAATTTTTAGATGGAAGACATACGGTTTTTGGCTATGTAGTTCAGGGACAGTCGGTTGTAGATTCAATGACTCAGGATGATGTGATTCAAAAAATTGAAATTATTCGAGTTGGAAAAAAAGCCAAAGCCTTTGATGCAGCATCAGAATTTTCCTCTTATTTCGGAAAAATCGAAGAGCGACAAAAACTGGCTGAAGAAGAGCGGGAAAAGAAAAAAGAAGAGTTGATTCAGTTTGTAATGAAGAATGAATCATCGGCAAAAGTGCTGCCTTCAGGTCTTAAAATTATTAGCATAACCGAAGGCAATGGTGTTAAACCGACGATTGGTTCCAAGGTAGATGTGTACTATGCCGGTTACTTTATGTCTGGAGATCTATTTGATTCGAACATTAAGGAAATCGCTCAGGTATATGGAAAATACGACAGAAGAAGAGAGCAAGCTAATGGTTATGGTCCGATACCTATGGATTACAGTCCGGATGCAGCTTTGATACCAGGGTTTAAAGAAGGTCTTCAGGCCATGAATTATGGAGATAAGGTATTATTGATTATTCCCTCGCACTTGGCCTATGGAGAGCAAGGAGCCAAAGGAGTAATTCCTCCGAATGCGGATTTACTATTTCAATTGGAAATTGTAGATAAGCCTTAACGCTGATCACATATAATATACGATAAGGGGCCTTAGGCCCCTTTTTTCTTGCTTTTTTTAAAGAATTGGGCAACGATATTTTTGTGTAATTTTAGATTATTAAATAAAAAATAACAAATTCTGCAACAGTACAAACATTGTATCGTATTTAGAACAGAACAATAACTCAGATGACCGAAAAACTTCAAGAGCATTTAATTGAAAAATGCATGCAAAATGACAGTCGCGCACAGATGCAGCTCTATGATCTCTATTGTAAGGCCATGTTTAATACCGCCTATAATTTCATCAAAGATGACGCCATCGCTCAGGATGTGATGCAGGAAGCTTTTATAAAGGCTTTTAAAAAGATCGGAACCTATACAGGGGAAGCCACATTTGGTGCCTGGCTGAAAAGAATAGTCATCAATCAAAGTCTTGATTGGCTGAAAAAAAAGAAACTGGCAACAGTCGAACTGAATGAAGAAGTTGTACATATGCCAAGTGAAGAGAATTTGGAAGTAGATAGTGACACCAGTCTTGCAGTTATTTATAAGTGCATTGAAGAGTTGCCGCAAAAATGTAAGAATGTTGTAAAACTCTATTTGATTGAAGGATATGACCATCAGGAAGTAGCACAAATACTGGAAATTTCTGAAGTGGCCTCCAGGTCTCAGTTATCGAGAGGGAAAAGTAAATTAAAAGAACTATTAATTCACGCGAACTATGAAAGTTGATATTAAAAAGAAACTAAAGGAAGACCAAATGTTGAGAGAATTATCAAATAACCACAGATCAGAATTCGAAAAGAAATTGCAGAAAGAATTGCATGACAAATCGGGTGGTGTCAGACAATATTTGATGATTGCAGCTTCAATAGTAGTATTGTTCACGATGGGTTATATGATCACCCTAAACCAGGATACCCCGAGGGAACAGGTTGAAGCGCCAAGCGCTTCTGTTAGTCTGGAAGAGTTTTCACCTGAATTAAAGAAGATAGAAAACTATTATTTGACGGCTATTAATATGGAATTAGCCAATCTGGAAGTGACCGATGCCAACAAACTGGTTTTGCAGGAATACTTTAGAAAAATGAATAGTCTGACCAATGAATACAAACTTCAAAGTGAAGAACTGCAAATCAATAAAATTGATGAGGAATTGATCAATAATTTGATTGATAATTTACAAATGAGACTACAATTGATGATCGAGTTAAAAAATGAATTAAAAAAATTAAAAAACAAAGAAAATGAAGCGCAATCAGTTTAGAATTTTAATCTTATTACTCTCGTTCACAGGAAGTGTGCAAGCCCAGCAATTTGTTAAACCGCTACAGGAATTTAAAGTGGGATCTAATACAGAGGTCTCGATTCAAGCCTCATATGCTGAAATTGAAATCGTTGAATGGTCGAAGAATAAGGTGGAAGTGGAAGGAATAATGGATATTCAAGGGCTGCCGGAAGATGAGGCTCAGGATATATTTGACAGTTGGGATATAAGTGCCCAGGCTAATTCTGATAAGATCAGCATCAGATCAAGTTCAAGTAATTTTGGAAATGAGTATTTCTTTATCAATAGTGACAAGTATATTGGAAATGTTGTGGTGGATATTCCAGAAGTGAGCGCCAGGGTGATTGATATGATTGATTCCATTCATTTTGTTTTACCCGAATTTGAAAACTTTCCCGATATCAGCTTCGAAATGGATCAAAACTTTCAATTTTCAGGGGATTCCATAGCTTTTGATTATGAAGAATTTCAGAAAAACAGCGAGTATCTGGTGCAATGGCAGGAAGAGAACAAGGAGCAGATGAAAATTATAAAAAAGGAATTGAAAGAAAATCAGGCAGAGATGGCCAAACAGCAGAAAAAGTTGCAGCTGGAGATCAAAGAAATGCAGCGAGAGGCGATGGAAGAAGCAAGACTTCATGCAAGAGAGGCACAAAAACAAGCAAGGGAAGAACAAATGAAAGTAAGAGAGGAGCAAAGGAACGTAAGAGCAGAACATCAAAGATCTGTAACCAGTGCCCATGAGAGAGAAAATGAGGTGAAACGAATCATTGAAAACAGGCAAAAGGTTAAAATTAAAAAGACACTTCGTATTAAAGTGCCAAGAAATGCCAAATTAGAAATGGATGTGGATTATTGTAAAATCAGCACGATAAAATAAGCACATAGTAAACTAGATAATCAAACACCCGGGAATTTATTCCGGGTGTTTTTTTTTGAGCATCCTTGTTGTAATTGTTCTTATATTTGGAGTCTTATAAACAAGTAATCCCAAGACCCGTTACAATGCAGAGTTTGTTCCTATATAATTCACTTACCAATAAGAAAGAACTATTTGAACCAGTTAAAGAAGGCTATGTGGGCATGTATGTTTGTGGCCCCACTGTGTATAGCAATGTTCATTTAGGAAATGTGCGAACTTTTATGTCTTTCGATATGATCTATCGTTACTTTCTTCATCTGGGTTATAAGGTTCGTTATGTGCGTAATATAACGGATGCAGGACATTTGACCGATGATTCCCAGGAAGATAAAATATCTACCAAGGCAAGACTTGAGCAATTGGAGCCTATGGAAATTGTTCAAAAATATACGACTGATTTTCATCAGATTTTGCAGAAATTTAATTTTCTGCCGCCCAGTATAGAGCCAACTGCAACGGGACATATTGTAGAACAAATTGAAGCGATTCAGACCATCCTTGAAAATGGATTGGCTTATGAAGTAAATGGAAGCGTTTATTTTGATGTTTTGAAATATAATGAGAAAGAACACTATGGTATTTTATCGAAAAGGAATATAGATGATGCCATTGAAAATACCAGAGCGCTTGACGGGCAAACTGATAAGAAAAATCCTCAGGATTTTGCACTTTGGAAAAAGGCTGAACCAGAACACATTCAACGATGGAATTCACCCTGGGGAATTGGATTTCCAGGTTGGCATTTAGAATGTACAGTAATGAGTACCAAATATTTGGGTGAAGAATTTGATATTCACGGAGGTGGAATGGATTTGAAATTCCCACATCATGAATGTGAAATTGCACAGGCACAGGCGTGTAATCATGTCAGCCCGGTTAAATACTGGCTGCATGGTAATATGCTTACTATGAACGGTAAGAAAATGGCCAAATCTACAGGTAATAATATTTTACCAGAAGAGATATTTACCGGTGACAATCATAATATATCCAAGGCTTATGCTCCCAGTGTAGCGAGGTTTTTTATGATGCAGGCCCATTATAGAAGTATTTTGGATTTTTCTGACGAGGCGTTATCTGCATCAGAAAAGGGATATAATAGATTGATGGAGGCTATGGATGCTGTGAATTCGCTGCAGATAGGTGCAACTTCGACCGTTGATATTTCATCCTGGAAAGAGAAATGTTATGAGGCGATGAACGATGATTTTAATACACCGATTTTGATTGCTCATTTGTTTGAAGCAGTAAAATGGATCAATTTGATTCTTGATGGGAAGGAATCGGTTAACGAAGCTGATCTCGACTTATTAAAAACAACATTATTTACCTTTACGTTTGATATTCTTGGTTTGGAAAATGCGCAGAAAAGTGCAGATAGTTCGGATAGAGTGGAGGGTTTGGTGGAGTTACTGATTCAAATGAGGAAGCAGGCCAGAGACAACAGAGATTGGGCTTTGTCTGATAAAATTAGAGATGAATTGCTCGCCTTGGGGGTACAATTAAAGGACGGAAAGGACGGAACTACTTTTTCGTTGAATTAAGCTATATAGTTCATGATCAAAAAGATTTTGACATTTCCATTTTTGTTATTGATACGCTTTTATCAAGTGGCAATTTCACCTTATACACCAGCCAGTTGTAGGTATTCGCCTACCTGTTCTCATTATGCCATAGAAGCACTTGAGGTTCATGGCTTATTTAAAGGGACCTGGCTCGCACTAAAACGGATTTCTAAATGCCATCCCTGGGGAGGAGAAGGTTATGATCCTGTACCTGAAAAAGAGGCTCAGAATAAAAAATGAAGAGGGGAGTTATTATTAGTTTCTTTCATTTATATTTACGCGATAAAATAGATTTTCATGTTGTTTTTAAGTATAGATTGGGACCCGAGCATTGAGTTGTTTAAAATAGGTTCGTTTGCCATAAGGTATTATAGTTTGATGTTTGTTATTGCCTTTGTTCTTGGTCTTCAGATCATGAAAAGGATTTATAAAAAAGAGGGAGTTTCTATTGAAAAACTGGATTCTCTGTTTATATACACCGTTATTGGTACTTTGTTAGGCGCGAGAATTGGTCATTTTTTATTTTATGATACGGCTTTTTTACTATCCAACCCCTTAGAGGTTTTACTACCCGTAAAATTCAATCCATTTCAATTCACAGGATATCAAGGTTTGGCAAGTCATGGTGCGGCTATCGGAATTATTACTGCCATGTACTTTTATTCCAAAAAAGTAATTCAGAAACCAATGTTATGGATCTTGGACCGGATCGTAATTCCAGTGGCCAGCGGTGCCATTTTTGTTAGAATTGGCAATCTTATGAATTCTGAAATCATAGGAAAAGCTACCAATTCAGACTATGGTTTTGTATTCAAGCAACTTGGTGAAGATTTTCCAAGACACCCCACCCAATTGTATGAATCTTTTGGTTATTTAATCACGTTTGTGCTATTGTGGTATGTCTACTGGAAAACGGATAAAAAAGACAAACTAGGGTATATCTTTGGTCTTTTCATGGTTTGTTTATGGTCGGTAAGACTCATCGTTGAGTTCTTTAAGGAAGCACAAGTTGATCAGCGAGGAGAATGGGACCTTAATACAGGACAATTGTTGAGCATACCAATGATTTTGGTAGGCTTCTATTTTATGTTTAGAAAAAGTAAATAAGCAATTTAGATTTCTCTGTTTTTATCGTAAGGAATACTGTCTAAAATGTGCTCTACAACCTCGATTCTGGCATCAGTCTTTCTGTTCGCCTTAATAACTTTAAAGGCTAAGCCACCTTTTCTGGTGTTTTCAAACATTTTGTTTTTGTAAAAAGTATAAGAATCCCATAATTCCTGAGCCCTTTCATCTACCTTACTCATTTTCCACTGTTTCAAAGGATTATTTCTGATGTCTTCAAAGCGTTTGGCCTGCTCTTTTTTTGAAATTGACATATAGATTTTAACCAGTAATATACCTGATTCAGTAATCATTCTTTCGAAATCATTGACCTGCTTCATAAAAATTTTATACTCCTCATCGGTACAAAATCCATTTACAGGTTCAACAACGGCACGATTGTACCAACTCCTGTCGAAAAAAACAATCTCACCAGCTTTTGGAAATTGCTGAATATAGCGTTGAAAATACCATTGGGTCTGTTCAACTTCTGTGGGCTTTGGCAAGGCGACAATTCTGACATGCCTTGGGTTAATTCTTTCCGTAATTCTTCTGATGGCCCCACCTTTACCAGCGGAATCTCTTCCTTCAAAGATAACAATAACACGCATGTTATTATCGATGATACAGGCCTGTTGACGTATCAATTCAGTTTGAAGTATTTTTAACTGTTTTTCATAATCAATATACCGAATGGTTTTAGGTAAATTGATGATATCATTGCTCAATATGGACAAAAGCCCTTTTTTCGAATTGAGTTTTTTGAGTTCTTTTTCAGAGAAGTTATTCATAATTTGTTTAATCGTATTTGTGCAGAGAACGGAAGTAACGCATGATCACATTGGGATCCGGTAATAAAGATACGGCGCTGTCATTTTTGTTATCATAGTCAAATTGAGATAATACATAGCGCATACATTCCAATCGAGCTGTTTCTTTATCATTGGTCTTTACAATCACCCATGGACTGAATGAGGTATGGGTCTTACTAAACATTTGTTCTTTATACATGGTATAATCATCCCAGTATTCCTGCCCTTTCTTATCCACAGGGCTAAATTTCCAACGTTTTAAAGGATTGTCTTCCCTGGCATTAAATCGAGATAATTGTTCATCCTTGGTAATGGATAACCAGAATTTAATTATGATAACACCATCTTCATAGAGCATATGCTCAAACTCAGGTAACTGCACCATAAATTGTTCATATTGACGCTGTGTACAAAATCCCATTACAGGTTCAACAACAGCTCTGTTATACCAGGATCTGTCAAAAAACACCAATTCACCTGGATTCGGTAAATGCTGAATATAGCGTCTAAAATACCATTGACCTTTCTCAACCAAAGTAGGTTTGTTCAAGGCGACCAATCGCATCGATCGAGGATTTAAATGTTCTGTAAACCTCCTGATATTACCGCCTTTCCCGGCAGCATCTCTACCTTCAAATATGATGGCAACTCTTTTATTATTCTTTTTTACCCATTGCTGCAGTTTGACCAATTCAATCTGAAGCTTTTCCTTTTCTTTTTCATAATGAATCTTTGATAAAACAGCTTCAACATTTCTGTCTTTTTCCTTTAAAATTTTGAGGAGATCGGCATGAGACTCGATAGAATTGAATTCAGCCTCAGTAATTTTTTTTTCAGGATTTATACTCATAAATTATTCTATTACACATGAATTGGGATTATTCGAAATAAGTAATTGATTGTCGGTAGGAGAGACATATGGAATTCCTAAACCTAATCCTCTTAAAATAAATAGCAAACCAATAATAACGACAAAGATAGGAATTGCTTTTTGAATTTTATTTCGAACAGACACTTTTAAAAAATTCCCTAAGAAAACAGCCCCTGTCATCAATGGTACGGTCCCCAATCCAAATACAGCCATATACAAGGCTCCCTCATATAATTCACCCGTTGAGACGGCACCTAACAGGGCCAAATAAACCAGTCCGCAAGGAAGAAAGCCATTGAAGAAACCTATTGAAAACAAGGCTTTATACGAACTTTTGTTCAAATAAAGACCTAACCTGGACTTTACCTTACCAATGACCACATAAAGAGGTCTGGTAAACTGAAACTTATTTAAAACTTTTGTAGGAATAAGTACTAAAAGAATCATGATTATTCCAATCAATATGGACAACCTTTGTTGAAAACCAGCCAGATACAGGCCCTTGCCCAACAATCCAAAAAGAAGCCCGATAAGACTATAACTCAATATTCTGCCACTGTGATAAAGAAATGTTCCAAAGACCGATTTAACCTTATCGTCTTTAGGTATGGGCAAAACAAAGGCAATGGGTCCACACATGCCAACGCAGTGAAAACTACCTAAAAGTCCAAATATGAGTGCAGTATATAAAATAACAGTTCAAATTAATAAAACCAGGATTCCTTAAAAAGGTAATTGTTCTTTCCGTCTTCCCAGTCAATTTTAACAATCCACTTTCCTGAAACCAGTTTTTCGGCAGGAATAATTTGTTCGTATTCAGTTAAGTCTATTTTTTCAGTAAAATCAAGTTTTTCATTCGATAATCTCAGAAAAGTAATGCTACCTTTAATACTTGACTCATTAATTTCCTCCGGGAAAACTATATGAATTCCTTGATCGGTGTTTTTTAATTTTATGTCTTTGCTGAGGATGCCAGCGTTATTTAATTTATCTATTTCTTCCTGATAATGCAATTCATCCTTGTAATAATCTTCAGAGACCAGCTCGTGCTGGTATTCATCCAGTGCTACTGCTTTATAAACGAAAGAGAGAATAAAGATCATAAAGCTGATCATAGCGATGATAATTCCGGTACTCCAAGAAAGTTTCAAATTCATAATTTTTATTTTAATTGTAAAGGCGAAGAAAAGTTGGTGTCGGTTTCTTCTATTAATTCATCCTTGTCAAAGATTCCAATTTCAATCTTTTCTTTAGAATCGGATAAATCATCTTTATTGATTTTTACAAAAACAGTCCCTTCGTATAAACCACCTTTCGGTAGATTGATTTGACCGCCTACTACTTCCATCTTACCTTCATGAGATAGCAGTTTTACCTGAATGTTCTCATAAGGATTGTTTGTTTTGTTGATTATTTTAAAGGTATATACATTGCTCACTTCATCTCCATTTGTGGTATATAACTGGCCTGGTAAATGTAAAAAATTGGCCTGCACATCATTTCTAAGGAATAATAAAGTTACAAAAAAAGTAAAGAGGAGGGTCAGCACTACGATATAACTTATGATTCTTGCGTTGTATTTAAATTTTTCCCCTTTTACAATATTGTTCTCTGATGCATAGCGAATGAGTCCTCTGTCAAATCCAACCGTATCCATTATTTCATCGCAGGCGTCAATACATGCGGTGCAATTCACACATTCAAGTTGTGTGCCATTACGAATGTCTATGCCCGTAGGACATACCAACACACATTGCTTACAATCAATACAATCACCGTATTGTTTTTCCTCCCTGTCTTCATTTTTTCGTAGTTTCTGACGGTCTTCACCTCTTTTATGATCATATGCTACAACAATGGATTTGTTGTCTAATAATACACTTTGTAACCGACCATAAGGACAAGCAATAATACAAACCTGTTCTCTGAACCAGGCAAAAACAAAATAAAATACAGCTGTAAAAACCAATAATTTGATGAAGGTATCAACATGAGCAATCGGACCATCCTGTACATGCTGAATCAAAACATCGCCTCCAATAAAATAGGCTAAAAAAGCATTGGCGATCAGAAAAGAGACCAGTGCAAATAAGATCCATTTAATCGTTTTTTTTGTTATTTTTTCTGTGTCCCAGGCTTGTTTCTCTAGTTTGATCTGTTTGTTTCTATCGCCTTCAATCAGGTACTCAATTTTGCGAAAAATCATTTCCATAAAAATGGTTTGCGGACACATCCATCCGCAAAATATCCTCCCGAAAATGACCGTAAAAAGAATGATAAAAACAACTGAAACCAGCAAGGATAAAACGAGTAAATAGAAATCCTGAGGCCAGAATGGTTGACCGAAAATATTGAATTTCCTATCAATAATATTAAAAAGTAAAAATTGGTTGCCATTGATTTTGATAAAGGGAGAGGCGAACAATATGGCTAAAAGAAACCAACTTACATAGGTTCTGTAATTTGTGTACCTTCCCTTGGGTTTTTTAGGATGTATAAAATTTCTTTTACCTTCCTTATCAATGGTTGCGATGCTGTCTCTAAAATTTTCATTTTCGTTATTACTCATGACTTGGGGGTATTTGAAAAGGCTACAATGTCTGTTCAGGACAAGCGTAGCCTTTTCTACTACTAACTAAAAAAATCAAAAACACAGTAGTTCACTTAAGCGAGAACTAAATGCGAAACTACTGTTTGCTCCAAATGATATCACCTTCAGCAGCCTTAGGATTGGCAGGTGTGGTGCCATTCAATGTAATTACATAGCTGGCAAGTTGCTGAAGTTCATCATTATTAAATGTATTCTTCCAAGAGATCATCCCCTTACCGGCTCTTCCTCCTTCATTAAGAGTTTTAAGAATATTTTCCATTCCTCCACCTAATATCCATTGATCATCTGTTAGGTTGGGCCCGATACCGCCTCCTCCATCTGCCATATGACAGGCAACGCAATAGGTATCAAAATTTTTCTGACCTGCTGCAAGACTTGCTTCATCTGTCAATAAGGTAACGTCAATTTTGAACAAATCAGGATTAGCCGCTTTATAGGCCTCAACTTCTTGTTTTCCCTTTTCGACTTCGGTTGCATATTCTTTTTCCTGATTGTACTCTTCTGAGTTGGTAAAGACTTGGATATAATAGAATATACCAATTGCAATAGTGATATAGAAACCATATTTCCACCATGGCGGTAATACATTATCTAATTCTTTTATTCCGTCATAATCGTGATCGGTCATGATCTCTTCCTCCTTACCAATATCATGTGCCTTGGTCATTGATCGTAGGAATTTTTTCCAACCACTTATTTGTTTTTTATCACTCATGATGTGTGTTTTTTAGATCATTATCTAATGGTAAATTACTCAATTTTTCAATATTCTTTTTAGGCATCTTCAACACAATGATCAGCATCGTTGTAAAGACAATAAAAAAGAGAAGCAGCGATATGATTGGATAAATTTCAACTCCCGAAATAGTATCTAAATGATGTTTTATAAACTTTAACATAATGTCTGCTTTTTATTCTGTTGATTCAGCTTTTATATCTGTTCCTAATCTTTGTAAATAAGCGATTAATGCCACGATCTCTTTATTTTCAATTTGAGATGATCCATAATTTTTTACAAATTCAGGATCCTGTCTCAAATTATTTTCAATTTCTTTCGCTTGATTTTTCAACAGGTAAACTGCCTTATCAAGTTCGAACTGCGTATAAGGAACACCAAGAGTAACCATCGCATTGACCTTATCTATTGTTTTGGAAATATCTAAATCATCTGTGATCAGCCACGGATACTGAGGCATAATCGATCCTGGTGAGGTAGACCTTGGATCCAGCATATGGTTAAAGTGCCAGTTGTCATTGTATTTACC
>NZ_JBPCUJ010000166.1:0-23164 GCF_051011215.1 Lutimonas sp. | reverse complement strand
CTTTGGAGATTTACCAAACGTACTTAAAGGAAATACTTCCTTAATGATGTCTGAAACTGGAAATGCTCCAGCAAAGGTGATCAAAGCGTTTCGTAAAGGAAATGAAAAGCCAATTCTTAAAGGTGCTTATGTTGAGGAAGCTGTATATGTTGGAGATGACCAATTAGATGCTTTAGTAGACATTAAATCTAAAGAAGAGGTTATTGGAGAAATCATCGGATTGTTGCAATCACCAGCGAAGAATGTTATTTCAGCACTTCAATCTGGAGGAGGTAAGATTCATGGTATACTTCAAACTTTATCAGAAAAATAATAAACACACTAATAAACTAAATAATAAAATTTAAACAGTAGAAAAATGGCAGAGTTGAAAGATTTCGCAGAACAATTAGTTAACTTAACAGTAAAAGAGGTTAATGAATTGGCAAATATTTTGAAAGATGAGTATGGTATTGAGCCTGCAGCAGCTGCAGTAGCAGTAGCAGGACCTGCAGGTGGTGGTGAAGCCGCTGCTGAGGAGCAAACAGAATTTGATGTTATCCTTAAAGCCGCAGGTGGTTCTAAATTAGCTGTAGTTAAATTGGTTAAAGAACTAACCGGTTTAGGTTTAAAAGAAGCTAAAGGAATCGTTGATAGTGCACCAGCACCTATCAAAGAAGGTATCTCTAAAGATGAGGCAGAAGGTCTTAAAAAATCTTTAGAAGAGGCTGGAGCGGAAGTTGAGCTTAAGTAATTCGCTTAGCAACTAAACAGTTGAGGTTTAGGTCTTTGGGGTAATACCGCTTAGACCTAAACCATTTTGCATATATATTCGTTCTTATAATTTAATTTAAATTTATCTCCATTGGCAACGAAACAAAAAACCCAAAGAGTAAACTTTGCATCAGCTAAATTGATCACCGAATATCCAGATTTCCTTGATATTCAAATAAAATCATTCCAAGATTTTTTTCAATTAGAAACAAAATCAGATGAGAGAAGTGACGAAGGTTTGTATAAAACCTTTATGGAAAACTTCCCGATCACCGACACAAGAAATAATTTCGTTTTAGAATTCCTCGATTACTTTGTTGATCCACCAAGATATTCCATCCAGGAATGTATTGAAAGAGGACTTACATATAGTGTGCCTCTTAAAGCACGTTTAAAGTTATATTGTACTGATCCGGAACATGAAGATTTCGAAACCATTGTTCAGGATGTTTATTTAGGGGTAATTCCTTACATGACGCATAGTGGTACTTTTGTGATTAACGGAGCAGAGAGAGTTGTTGTTTCTCAGTTACACAGATCACCAGGTGTTTTCTTTGGTCAGTCTTTTCACGCTAATGGAACTAAATTGTATTCAGCCAGAGTAATTCCTTTTAAAGGATCCTGGATTGAATTTGCAACAGATATCAATCAGGTGATGTTCGCCTATATTGATAGAAAGAAAAAATTACCGGTAACTACTTTATTTAGAGCCATTGGCTTCGAAAGAGATAAAGATATTCTGGAGATTTTTGACCTTGCCGAAGAGGTAAAAGTGTCAAAAAGTGGACTTAAAAAGGTGCTGGAAAGAAAGCTGGCAGCGAGAGTTCTAAAAACATGGTTTGAGGATTTCGTTGATGAGGATACAGGTGAAGTTGTATCTATTGAGCGTAATGAAATCGTACTTGACAGGGATACAATCCTTGAAAAGGAGCATATAGAAGAGATTATTGAATCTGGTGCTAAAACCATTTTATTACACAAATTAGAAAATGACGCAGGTGATTATGCTATTATTCATAACACCTTGCAAAAGGATCCGACAAACTCTGAAAAAGAGGCTGTTGAACATATATACCGTCAGTTACGTAATGCTGAGCCGCCAGATTATGAAACGGCAAAAGGTATTATCAATAAATTGTTCTTTTCTGAACAACGATATAATCTTGGAGAAGTTGGTCGTTACAGAATGAACAAGAAATTAGGTCTTGATGTTGATATTGAACAAAAAGTATTGACAAAAGAAGATATTATAACCATTGTTAAGAATTTAATCAATTTGGTAAATTCAAAAGCAGAGGTTGATGATATTGATCACTTATCAAATCGTCGTGTTCGTACTGTTGGAGAGCAGTTAGCAGGGCAGTTTGGTGTAGGTTTATCAAGAATGGCGCGTACCATTCGTGAAAGAATGAACGTACGTGACAATGAGGTGTTTACACCAATTGATTTGATCAATGCGAAAACATTGTCTTCCGTAATCAACTCCTTCTTTGGAACCAATCAGTTATCTCAGTTTATGGATCAAACCAATCCACTTGCAGAGATTACACACAAACGTAGGTTGTCCGCACTTGGACCTGGAGGTCTTTCTCGTGAAAGAGCAGGTTTTGAGGTTCGTGACGTTCACTTTACCCATTATGGTAGATTGTGTCCTATTGAAACTCCTGAAGGTCCGAATATTGGATTGATTTCGTCACTTGCTGTTTATGCCAAAGTGAATAATTTAGGGTTTATCGAAACACCATACAGAAATGTTAATGAAGGTTTGGTGGATAGAACTGAAGAACCTATTTACTTGAGTGCAGAAGAGGAAGAAGGGAGAAAAATTGCCCAGTCAAATCTTGAATTAGATGATCATGGCAAAATTGTTCTTGAAAAAGTAGTTGCTAGAGAAGATGGTGATTTCCCAGTAGTTCCTGTAAGTGAAGTAAATTACATGGATGTATCTCCTAATCAAATTTCTTCAATTTCGGCTTCATTGATTCCATTTTTGGAGCATGATGATGCGAACAGGGCTTTGATGGGATCAAACATGATGCGTCAGGCAGTACCATTAATGCGTCCTGAATCTCCAATTGTGGGAACCGGTCTTGAAAGAAGAGTTGCCGAGGATTCAAGAATTTTGATCAATGCAGAAGGAAATGGAGAAGTAGTTTATGTAGATTCTGACAGAATTGAAATAAAATACGAACGTACTGATAATGACAGAATTGTAAGTTTTGATACAGATAGCAAAGTTTATGAACTGATCAAGTTTAGAAAAACGAACCAGGGTACTTCAATCAACCTTCACCCAATTGTTAGTAAAGGGGATAAGGTAGTAAAAGGACAGGTTCTTTGTGAAGGATATGCCACTGAAAAAGGTGAATTGGCCTTGGGTAGAAACATGAAGGTAGCCTTTATGCCTTGGAAAGGATATAATTTTGAGGATGCGATCGTAATATCTGAAAAGGTGGTACGTGAGGATATCTTTACTTCTATTCATATTGATGAATATGCACTTGATGTAAGGGATACCAAATTAGGAGCTGAGGAGTTAACTGCTGACATTCCAAATGTGAGTGAAGAAGCGACCAAAGATCTTGATGAAAATGGTATGATCAGAATTGGTGCAGAAATCAAGCCAGGTGATATTTTGATTGGTAAGATTACTCCTAAAGGAGAATCTGATCCAACGCCGGAAGAGAAATTGTTGAGAGCGATTTTTGGTGATAATGCCGGTGATGTAAAAGATGCTTCATTGAAAGCGTCTCCTTCATTGAGAGGTGTGGTTATCGATAAGAAATTATTCCAAAGAGCGATTAAGGATAAGGCAAAGAGAGTGAAGGATAAAGAAGAGGTGAACAGCCTTGAAATTGAATTCTCTGTTGAATATGACAAGTTGAGAAATGTTTTACTTGACAAACTATTTGGTTTGATCAATGGAAAAACTTCTCAGGGTGTTCAAAATGACCTTGGAGAGGAAATATTACCAAAAGGTAAAAAGTTCACACTAAAAATGTTGAATTCAGTGACTGATTTTGAGCATTTAACGAAAGGTGTTTGGACTACCGATAAAGACCTTAATGACTTAGTGAACAGATTGATTCACAATTATAAGATCAAGTTAAGTGACCTGCAGGGATCATTGAGAAGAAAGAAATTTGCGGTGACTGTTGGTGATGAATTACCAAAAGGTATTATCAAATTAGCAAAAATATATGTTGCTAAAAAACGTAAATTAAAAGTAGGAGATAAAATGGCCGGTCGTCACGGTAACAAAGGTATTGTTGCTCGTATCGTACGACAGGAGGATATGCCTTTCTTAGAAGATGGAACTCCGGTGGATATCGTATTGAATCCGCTAGGTGTACCTTCAAGGATGAACATTGGTCAGATTTATGAAACTGTTCTTGGATGGGCAGGTCAGAATCTTGGAGAAAAATATGCGACGCCAATTTTTGATGGTGCTCATATAGACGAGATCACTGATCTTACCAGAAAAGCAGGAATTCCTGATTTTGGACATACCTATCTTTACGATGGTGGAACAGGGGAGCGATTTGATCAACCGGCAACCGTTGGTGTGATCTATATCATCAAACTGGGTCACATGATTGAAGATAAGATGCATGCTCGTTCTATCGGACCTTACTCATTGATTACACAACAACCATTGGGTGGTAAAGCTCAATTTGGTGGACAGCGTTTTGGTGAGATGGAGGTTTGGGCTCTTGAGGCCTATGGAGCGTCATCTACATTAAGAGAGATCCTAACGGTAAAATCTGATGACGTACTTGGTAGAGCTAAGACTTACGAAGCGATCGTTAAAGGCGATAAAATGCCGGAGCCAGGATTGCCTGAGTCTTTCAACGTATTGATGCACGAACTGAAAGGACTAGGTCTAGACCTTAAGTTAGAAGAATAATAACAATCCAGGTCCCGTCTTTCTAAGGCGGGACTTCAATATAATTTTTACATTTTAATTCTATCCATTACCATGGCAAGACAAAGAGAAAAATACACTGTAAAAAAATTTAATAAAATTACGATTGGTCTGGCTTCTCCTGAAACCATCCTTGAGAAATCAAAAGGAGAGGTATTAAAGCCGGAAACCATTAACTACCGTACGCACAAACCAGAAAGAGACGGATTGTTTTGTGAGAGAATCTTTGGACCTATCAAAGATTATGAATGTGCCTGTGGAAAGTACAAGAGAATTCGTTACAAAGGAATCATTTGTGACCGTTGTGGGGTTGAAGTAACAGAGAAAAAAGTGCGTAGAGACAGGGTTGGTCATATCAACCTGGTTGTACCTGTTGCACATATCTGGTATTTCAGATCACTTCCAAACAAAATGGGATACCTATTAGGTTTACCTTCTAAGAAATTAGACATGATCATATACTACGAGAGATACGTAGTGATTCAGCCAGGTATTGCCAAGAATGAAGAAGGTGAGCCATTGCAAAAAATGGATTTCTTAACAGAAGAGGAGTACTTAAACATTTTAGAAACGCTTCCACAAGAAAATCAATATCTTGATGATAATGATCCTGACAAGTTCATCGCCAAAATGGGTGCTGAATGTTTGATCGAATTATTAGCGAGAATTGACTTGGATGCCTTGTCATATGAATTAAGACATAAGGCAAATACAGAAACTTCTAAGCAGCGTAAAATGGAAGCTTTAAAACGATTGAATGTCGTTGAAGCCTTCAGAGATGCAAATACACGTAAAGAGAATAAGCCAGAGTGGATGATCATGAAGGTTGTTCCGGTGATTCCGCCAGAACTAAGACCATTGGTTCCTTTGGATGGAGGTAGGTTTGCTACTTCAGATTTAAATGATCTTTACAGAAGGGTTATTATCAGAAATAACCGTTTAAAAAGATTGATGGAGATCAAGGCGCCTGAGGTGATCTTGAGAAATGAGAAACGTATGTTGCAGGAATCAGTAGATTCATTGTTTGACAACACACGTAAATCATCTGCGGTTAAAACAGAATCTAACAGACCGTTAAAGTCGCTTTCAGATTCATTAAAAGGTAAGCAAGGACGTTTCCGTCAGAACCTGTTAGGTAAGCGTGTGGATTATTCAGCACGTTCGGTAATTGTTGTTGGGCCTGAATTAAGATTATACGAATGTGGATTGCCAAAAGATATGGCAGCAGAATTGTACAAGCCTTTTATTATCAGAAAGCTGATTGAAAGAGGGATTGTAAAGACTGTAAAATCTGCAAAGAAGATTATAGATAAAAGAGAACCTGTAGTTTGGGATATTTTAGAGAATGTATTGAAAGGACATCCTGTATTATTGAACAGGGCCCCAACCCTTCACAGATTGGGTATACAGGCTTTCCAACCTAAACTAATTGAAGGAAAAGCAATTCAGTTACACCCATTGGTATGTACTGCATTTAATGCGGATTTTGATGGTGACCAGATGGCGGTACACCTTCCATTAGGACAGGAAGCGATTCTTGAGGCGCAATTATTAATGCTTGCTTCTCATAATATTTTGAACCCGGCGAACGGATCTCCGATTACAGTACCTTCTCAGGATATGGTATTGGGTCTTTATTATATGACCAAAGAGCGTCTTTCGACCCCGGATTTCAAAGTGAAAGGTGAAGGAACTACGTTCTATTCTCTGGAAGAAGTGAAAATTGCTTTTAATGAGAAGAAAGTAGATCTGAATGCGAGTATCAAAGTCAGAGGAAGAGATTTCAATGAAGAAGGAGAATTGACGGATCAGATCATAAAGACAACTGTTGGTCGTGTATTATTCAATGAAGTGGTTCCTGAAAAAGCAGGATACATCAATGAGGTATTGACCAAAAGATCTTTAAGAGATATTATCGGTGATATTTTAAAAGTTACTGATGTGCCTACTACAGGTAGGTTCCTTGATAGTATCAAGAATATGGGATATAAATTTGCCTTCCAGGGTGGTTTATCATTCAGTTTGGGAGATATTATTATTCCGGAAGAAAAATATGATATGATTGATTCTGCCAACAAGCAGGTGGATTCTATTATGTCAAGTTATAACATGGGTATGCTGACCAACAAGGAAAGATACAACCAGGTAATTGATATCTGGGGTTCTACCAATAACAGGTTGACAGAATTATCTATGAAGCGTCTAAGAGAAGACCAACAAGGTTTTAACTCTGTATATATGATGCTTGATTCTGGTGCAAGGGGATCTAAAGAGCAGATCAGACAGTTAACCGGTATGCGTGGTTTGATGGCGAAACCTAAAAAATCAACTGCTGGTGGTGGTGAAATTATTGAGAACCCGATTCTTTCTAACTTTAAAGAAGGACTATCGATTCTTGAATACTTTATCTCAACCCACGGTGCGAGAAAAGGTTTGGCGGATACGGCTTTGAAAACGGCCGATGCGGGATACCTTACAAGAAGACTTGTTGATGTTGCACAGGATGTAATTATCAATGAAGAAGATTGTGGTACCCTAAGAGGATTAGAGGTGAAGCCTCTTAAAAATAACGATGAAATTGTTGAGACGCTTTCTGAAAGAATTTTCGGTAGGGTATCTCTACATGATGTATATAGTCCGAAGACCAATGAGATCATAGTAAATGCTGGCGACTTATTCACAGAAGAAGCTGTGAAAAGAGTAGAAGCTGCTGAGCTGGATGCAATTGAGGTTCGTTCTGCACTTACTTGTGAGGCTAAAAAAGGTATCTGTACAAAATGTTACGGAGTGAGTCTTTCAAGTAATAACATGGTTCAAAGAGGTGAGGCTGTAGGTGTTGTAGCCGCTCAGTCAATTGGAGAACCTGGTACGCAGTTAACATTGAGAACCTTCCACGTAGGTGGTATTGCAGGAAACATTTCTGAAGATTCTAGGTTGGTTGCAAATCATGGTGGTGAGCTAGTCATTGATGATCTTAAAACTGTTGATGGTGTAGACAACGAAGGAAACCCTGTGAAAATTGTGATTTCCAGAACAAGTGAATTCAAGATATTTGATAAGAAATCAGGAATTGTTTTAAGTACGAATAACATTCCTTACGGTTCTCATATTTTTGTTGAAAATAAGGGTAAAATCAAAAAAGGTGATGTCATTTGTCAATGGGATCCATATAATGGTGTGATCGTTTCTGAGTTTGGTGGTAAAGCCGTTTTCGAAGATGTTATCGAAGGAGTTACATATCAGGTGGAGATGGATGAGCAAACTGGATTTAAGGAAAAAGTAATATCTGAGGCTAAAAAGCAACGAGTAATTCCAACGTTACATGTGCAAACTAAAAGTGGAGAAACTCAGAGATCTTACTCTTTACCTGTAGGTGCTCACTTATTGATTGAAGAAGGTCAGAAAATTGAATCAGGTCAAATCTTAGTGAAGATTCCTCGTAAGTCTGGTAAAGCGGGTGATATTACAGGTGGTCTTCCAAGGGTAACTGAATTGTTTGAAGCGAGAAATCCTTCGAACCCTGCAGTTGTTTCTGAGATTGACGGTGTTATTTCATTTGGAAAAATCAAGAGAGGTAACAGAGAGATTATTGTAGAATCGAAATTAGGAGATGTTAAGAAATATTTGGTGAAATTATCGAACCAGATTCTTGTACAGGAGAATGATTTTGTAAAAGCCGGTATGTCTCTTTCTGATGGTGCTACAACACCAACGGATATTTTGAATATCATGGGACCTGGTAAGGTTCAGGAGTATTTGGTAAACGAAATTCAGGAAGTATATCGTCTACAGGGTGTAAAAATTAATGACAAACACTTCGAGGTTGTTGTAAGACAGATGATGCGTAAGGTGAAAGTAATTGATTCAGGAGATACTATTTTCCTTGAAAACCAATTGGTTCACAAGAATGACTTTATGAGTATTAATGATAATATTTATGGACTTAAGGTAATTGAAGATCAAGGTGACTCAACTAATTTAAAAGCTGGTCAAATTGTTTCTGCACGTGCTTTAAGAGATGAAAATTCTATATTACGTAGAAACGATAAGAATCTATTGATTGCTCGTGATGCCGTTCCTGCAACTGCAGAACCTATATTACAAGGTATAACACGTGCATCGCTTCAGACGAAGTCATTTATTTCGGCTGCTTCCTTCCAGGAAACAACCAAAGTATTGAATGAAGCTGCCGTTAGTGGTAAAGAGGATTACCTAGAAGGTCTTAAAGAAAATGTGATTGTTGGAAAACGAATTCCTGCTGGTACGGGAATGAGAGAATACGATCACCTAATCGTAGGCCCAAAGGATGAAATAGAGAGTTAATCTTAATCATATAAAAGGCACGAGTTATCGTGCCTTTTTTTTTAAACATAGCTTATGTCAGAAGAAAAAAAACAAAATCAGTTGAATATTGAAATAGACGAAAAAACGGCAGACGGAACCTATGCCAACCTCGCCATCATCAATCATTCAATTTCTGAATTCGTAGTGGATTTTATCAATGTAATGCCGGGCTCACCAAAGTCTAAGGTGAAATCGAGAATCATTTTGACGCCTCAACATGCCAAACGCTTGTCAAAAGCATTGGCGGATAACGTGAGTCGTTTTGAAGCGAAAAACGGAGAGATAAAAGATTATGAGCAGCCTCCTATCCCCATGAATTTTGGGCCAACAGGCCAGGCCTAAAGAAAGATAAAAAACGGGTTATTGCCCGTTTTTTTTTATTTTAGCCCTATGGATTTTCCTTCAAATTTAATGCGTAAACTGGAACTCAGACGAGAAAATGAAAGTTTACGAAGTTTGCCTTCCCAGAATACGATGATTGATTTTTCTTCGAACGATTATCTTGGTTTTGCTCAGGATCAGGAGCTTTTTGATAAGGTTCATGAGGAGCTTGAAATATATGCCCCCAGAATTGGAAGCACAGGCTCGAGGCTGTTGTCGGGTAATTTTGAATTGCACGAAGCTTTAGAAGTACAAATCGCAAATTTTTTCAAAGCAGAATCAGCCCTTTTGTTTAATTCAGGGTATGATGCCAATGTTGGTTTGCTGTCTTCAGTTCCACAACGCGGAGATCTTATTTTTTATGACGAAACTTCACATGCTTCGATTCGAGATGGTATTCGGTTGTCAAATGCCAAATCGTTGAAGTTTAAGCATAATGATCTGGATGAGCTGAGGATAAAGCTTGAGAATGCAGGACAAGCCGTCCAAAGATATGTGGTGGTTGAATCAATTTATTCCATGGATGGGGATGTTGCTCCTCTTGAGGAACTTGCATCAATGGCGACAACATATAATTTCAAACTGATCATTGATGAAGCCCATTCAACAGGTGTTTATGGCAGTAAGGGAGATGGGATGGTGAATGAACTGAATCTGACGGCCTCGGTATTTGCCAGAATTTATACCTTTGGAAAGGCGGCAGGTTGTCATGGGGCAGCTGTAGTTGGGAGCCCATTATTGAAACAATACCTTGTAAATTTTGCCCGCTCTTTTATTTATACCACGGCTATGCCTCCTCACAGTGTTTTGGCTATTAAAAACTCACTTTTATTGCTCGAATCGACTCAGAACAGAACGAAACTGCAGGAGAATATAGAATTATTTAAAAAAACGAGCGACAAGCTTGGTTTGGATGCTATTTTTATTAAAAGTGACAGCGCCATACAATGTGCCATTATTTCTTCAAATGCTAAAGTGAAGAAGATCAGCCTTCAACTCAATGCCCATAATTTTGATGTAAAGCCAATTATTAGTCCTACTGTCCCGATAGGTGAGGAGCGCATAAGATTTTGCATTCACAGCTACAATACTTCAGCTGACATCAAAGAAATTCTCTTTTTATTGAGTACTTTTGTATAGATTTTTTAAGCAGTCGATGAATAAATTTTTTATTACTGGAATTGGTACAGATGTTGGTAAAACAGTGGTTTCAGCTATTGTTGTAGAAGCATTAAAAGCAGATTATTGGAAACCGATTCAGGCTGGTGAATTGACACATTCAGATATTCATAGTGTCGAAGAATTGATTTCAAATTCAAGGTCGAGGATGCATACACATAGGTACGCATTAAAGACTCCTATGAGCCCTCATGCAGCCGCTGATATTGATGGTGTGCAAATAGAGCTTTCAGCTATGAAAGAACCTGAGACGAAGAATAACCTTGTTATTGAGGGTGCTGGTGGTTTATTGGTTCCAATTAATGAACAAGATACGATACTGGATATGATCCAAGACGATTACAAAGTAATTGTAGTTTCAAGGCATTATTTGGGAAGTATAAATCATACCTTACTGACTTTGAGTCAATTGAGATCAAAAGGTGTAGAGGTTTCTGGAATTGTGTTTAATGGTGAAGAACACCCTAGCACGGAAGCTATTATTCTAAAAATGGGGCAGGTCCAGGAAATTGGAAGAATTGATCAGGAGCTGGTCCTAGATAAAAAAGTGATCTCGAAGTATGCTCAATTATTTAAATCCAGATTAGAGGCATTATAATGAATCTTAAAGAAAGAGACAGGAAGCATTTGTGGCATCCGTTAACGCAACATAAATCACATCCCGATCACTTGCCCATTGTAAAGGCTGAAGGCGTATGGTTATTTGATGATGAAGGAAATCAATATATCGATGGTATTTCAAGTTGGTATACATGTATGTATGGGCATTGTAACCCGAAGATAATAAACGCGGTTACGGAGCAATTGCAAGCATTGGATCAAGTCGTATTTAGTGGCTTTACGCATGAACCCGCTGTAGAGTTGTCTGAAAAATTAATGAAAATTCTGCCTTCTAATATGGACAAAATTTTCTTTTCCGACAATGGATCTACTTCGGTGGATGTTGCCATAAAAATGGCCTTGCAATACTATTTTAATAAGGGTGAAAAACGAAACAAAGTAATTGCTCTTGAAAATGCTTTTCACGGAGATACTTTTGGTGCCATGTCGGTATCAGGTCTTTCTGTTTATAATGGACCTTTTGAAGACTTCTTACTGGGCATTGACAGAATTGATGTTCCGGATACTGGTAATTGGGAAGAAGTTCAAAAAAACTTCAGAGAATTACTTGATAAAAATGAAGTCGCCGCATTCATCTACGAACCTTTGGTGCAAGGTGCAGCATCTATGCATATGTATGCTGCAGAGCATCTTGAAGTTCTTATTACGATGGCCAGGGAAGCCAATGTGCTTACGATTGCAGATGAGGTCATGACTGGTTTTGGTAAAACAGGAAAAAACTTTGCTTCAGACTATATAGATATCAAACCAGATATTATTTGTTTGTCCAAATCGCTAACAGCAGGGGTTGCTCCGATGGCATTGACTTGCTGCAGCCTTGAGGTGTACCATGCTTTTTATGATGATGATATGAGCAAAGGGTTCTTTCACGGGCACACCTATTCCGCGAACCCACTGGCCTGTACCGCGGCTATTGCCGGTATTGACTTGCTGAACTCTAAGCAAATTCAGGACAGTATTGAAAGAATCAATAGAAGGCATCTGAACTTTGAAAGGCATATTGCGAGTCATCCCAAGGTAAAATCAACCCGTGTAAAAGGAGTTATTTTAGCTGTCGATTTAAATGTGGAGATGGATCGTTATGGGAAGTTACGAGACCAGTTGTATGCATTTTTTAAGGAACAGGGTGTGATTTTAAGACCATTAGGAAACACCGTATATACCTTGCCTCCGTATATAATTTCGGACAAGGAGCTGGATCAGATATATAAGGTAATTGAAAAATGTTTAGAAATTATTTGATATGAAAGAAAAGGTTTCAATCATTTCAATGGCTTCTGTATCTGCTATGGGTAGTACTGAAGACGAGATCTGGCAAAACTATCTGCAAGGTAAAACGTTGATCTCTAACAGAGAGTTCAAAAAGTTCACGGCCTTTACCAGTGATGTTCCAGAACGAATTCAAAGAGATATTGATCAGTTAAAAAAGATTAAAAATTACAAAGATCTGGATCCTTCAGTGTTGATGGCGATGTATGCTTCAAGAGCTGCCTTTAAAAAAGCCTCCTGGGAAGATGCAGTATTTGGCGTGAATATTGGTTCCTCCAGAGGTGCGACACATCTGTTCGAAAAATATTTTGAAGAATTTAGCAATAACGAGAAAGGCCATGTGAATACCTTGAGCTCACCAACAACCACTTTGGGTAATATATCCTCATGGGTAGGCCATGATTTACAGAATAAAGGGCCGGTGATCAGTCATTCAATCGCTTGTTCAACAGCATTGCATGGAATCATCAATGGCATTGCCTGGTTAGGGAGCGGAATGAGTGATAAATTTTTAGCTGGAGGGAGCGAAGCCTCGAATACGGCATTTACAATTGCTCAGATGAAGGCTTTAAAGATTTATGCAAATCAGGGGCAGGAATATCCTTGTCTTAGTCTTGATATGGAAAAAAGCAGAAATACCTTTGTTCTGGGTGAAGCAGCTGCTGTGTTTTGTTTGGAAAGAGGAAGTCATCCTGATGCTTTGGCATATATTGAAGGTATTGGCTATGCAACAGAACCCTTGAAACACAATATTTCTATTTCTACCAATGCGGATTGTTTTCAGAAATCCATGCGCATGGCCTTGCAGAATTGCGACAGCAAAGAGGTAGATGTCATAGTGACTCATACCCCGGGTACTATAAAAGGGGACAGTTCGGAATGCAATGCCATAAAAATAGTGTTCGGTGATCATCATCCTGCGCTGACCAGTAATAAATGGTTGATAGGCCATTCTTTGGGAGCTTCAGGAGGAATGAGTTTGGAAATGGCTATTTTAATGATGAAAAATCAACAGTTTGTTCCAGTACCTTTTGGCAGCTTTAAAAAGAAACCAGATCAGATAAAGAAGGTGCTTGTAAATGCTGTAGGTTTCGGTGGAAATGCAGTAAGTGTATTACTTTCTTTAGATTAATACAGCGCGTTTCCGTATTTTTGAATTTTTAAAAATTATTTAGATGAGTACCTATACCAAAGAAGAAATAATCGAGATATATAACAAACCATTGATGGAACTTATCTTTGAAGCCGCCCAGGTGCATCGAAAGTATCATGATCCATCTAAGGTTCAGGTGAGTACTCTGATATCGATTAAAACAGGAGGTTGCCCAGAAGATTGTGGCTATTGTCCGCAGGCGGCAAGATACCATACTCAAATTGATAAAAATGAATTATTACCCTACGAAACGGTACTAAATCTGGCGAAAAGAGCAAAAGATAATGGCTCTTCTCGAGTTTGTATGGGGGCAGCATGGAGAAATGTGAAAGAAGGAGAAGATTTTGAAAGTGTTTTAAAAATGGTGAGCGGGATCAGCGATTTGAACATGGAAGTTTGCTGCACGCTTGGTATGGTTACTGAAAGTCAGGCAACTCGATTGGCTGAGGCCGGACTGCATTATTACAACCATAATCTAGATACCTCTGAAGAATATTATAAAGAAGTAATCTCTACAAGGGGATATGAGGACCGTCTTGAGACCTTGGACAACGTTAGGAAAAGTGCGTTAAAAGTATGCTCTGGTGGTATCATTGGAATGGGAGAAAAAGTAGAAGACAGGGCTGGGATGCTACTCAGTTTGTCGAAGCTGGATCCACAACCTGAATCGGTACCAATTAACGCTTTGGTAGCTGTAGAAGGAACACCACTTGAAGAGCAAACCATTGTACCTGTTTGGGATGTGGTCAGAATGATTGCAACCACACGCATTGTGATGCCTAAAACGACCGTACGTTTATCTGCCGGAAGAACTGAAATGAGTACAGAAGGCCAGGCCCTGTGTTTCATGGCGGGCGCATCGTCTATTTTTGCAGGCGAAAAACTCTTGACTACACCAAATCCCGGAGAAGACAAAGACGCTGAAATGTTTTCTTTGCTAGGCTTGATTCCGACAGAAAAGAAAAAAGACAATACAGGGAAGTTTAAGATTCGCAAATCGCTGGTGGAGGCGGAAACATCTAAAAAATGGAGCAGACCAGGGCATACCATTGAAAGAAATTTACAGGCTACTGAAAAAGCAAAGGAAATTAGAAAATCTTTGAAAGAGGGTTAATCTTTTTTAATCTGAAGATACTCTGATAAACCCACGATAGGTTCCTAAATAAAAACTGTTTTTCGGACCAAAAGTAAAGGTGCCCCAGATATTATTGAAAACCTTACGATCGTAGTGTTTATTGCCCAGCGATCCTGCTTTCATAAAGATATTTATATTATCCTTAAATTCACCTTTGTCAAAGTATAACTTTGAATAAGCTACCCTTAATCCTGTTTTGAAATCGATGCCTGTAACCATCCAGTCACGGTGATTTTTACCGTTATTTTCTTCTCGATTATATACGTAAAGCATACCTGTTCTGGTAGATAATTTGGGAGTGGCTGTTTTACAGTCGTAGACACCACTGGCCGGCCATCCCTCAACAGGTTCAAATGTACCAGACGTTTCATTCAGATCAAATCGCATGATCCCTCCAGGGGTAGGGTTTACTTTAAAGGGGTCTGAATAACCATAAGTATTGGCAACGATATAGGTATTGTTATACGCGACGGCCGAATTTTCTACGGCACTACCATCATCTCCAAATAACGGCAGTTTGCTGACGAGTTCACCATTGTCCTGTCTAAAAATACAGAGGTTTATTTTGCCTTCAGCATTGTCGCATATTCCCACAAAGCGATCATCCATTAAAGTAGGTGTTGTTCCACTACCAGCATTCAAATGACCAGGTCTGTTTTCCATATTATTGTCATACACCAAATCACCTTTTTTAAAAGTTTCAGCCCATTTAGGATCAAGTTCTATTTCTTTAGTGGTTTCATTAAACCGTAATTTGTACAATGCAATATTGGAGACAATATAAACACCGTCTTTTCCTACCGAAAAGGAATTTTGAATTTCTTCATGTGTGTCTTTGTCAATTTTCAATGTGGTCCGTGCCAGGTTTCTGGCCTCCGGGTTAATACTATCTTTATGTATCTGGGGCAGGAGCTGTTCGATTTTAGAAAGGGATTCAGGATAGTGCTCCTTGATTTTTTCTCGCAATTGAAAATAGCCGATAAACGTGGAGTATACTTTTGGACAACCTTCATCTGTTTTATCTTCTCTGTGAATCAGTCCAACAACCCCCTGTCTTGACGTGAACCATATATTGCCTTTTGCATCAGGCATCAGCGCTGTAAGTTGATTCAGCCTATCTTTTTGAGACAAATGAGGTTCCACTAAATTTCCAGCTTCAACCTGTTGTTTTAAATTGATCGATTCAACCTGATGATTAAATTTGCGATTTTCTACGGTAACTCGCAATATATTGTTATTTGCTCCGGGAATATATATTCTGTTTTTGTTGGAAATATAGGAATAAGCGCCTCCAGCAGTATTGCTGAAAATCTTTCCCCTTCCTTTTTTACCGGCCAATTCAAATGCTGAACTACCCCTGCCTGGCACAGGCAAATAATCTAATACCTGAATGGTATCTTTAATATCTAATAACAATAAGGTCGTATTGGCTCTACCAAAAGATAGTGTTGCCATAGTTGTGTCATTTATAAATGCGAAGGTCGGGCACATACCAGAAAAATCACCTCCTTTTTGCTTGACATGAAAATATTGAACCTGTGTATTGTTAAGAGTGGGACCTGGTCTGTTTGAAACGTCTGATGATCTCGGGCCCTCGTGCATAGCAGCAGTATATCCCTGTTTCATATAAGGATGATCCCATTTAGGTTGCGCAGGTAATGGGCCGGGAATTTTTTTTTCTCCTTTGGTATATTCCAGCCATTCTGGATACCAGTCAATATCAATTTTCCCGAATTTAGGTTCATAGTCAAATTTTTTCGTAGGAGACATATTCTTTACACTGCAATTTTGGGCTAAACTGACTGATGCTGATAGAAAGATAGTTGCTAGTAAAATTACTCTGATCATGTGCGAGTTTGGTTAATTGGAAGTTTAAAGTTAAAAAATATTATTGAAATTCATAAAAGGAACTGTTTCTGTACTTTAAACTATTTTTTGTATTTTTCAAAGGCTGTTATATACATTCAATTATGAAATACTTTAGTAACGACTATCTCGAATTCTTTAAAGAATTGGCTGCCAATAACCATAAAGATTGGTTCGATGAAAATAGAAAGCGTTATGAAACTGTTGTTAGAGAACCGTTTAAGGTTTTTATAGGGGATCTGATAAAAGAACTGGCGGTAAATGACCCAGACTTGGATTTAGAACCTAAAGACGCGATTTTCAGGATCAATAGGGATATTCGATTTTCAAAAGATAAAACCCCTTATAAACTGAATAATTCAGCCATTATAAGTAGCAAAGGTAGAAAAGATAAAAACCATCCGGGAGTTTATATTGAATTAGGGCCTGAAAAACTAGCATTTTATGGAGGTATTTATATGCCGGATTCTAAGCAGGTCCAAAAATTACGAACTTATTTTACGGAACATTTAAGTGACTTGAAGGGATTGATTGAGGCTCCTGGTTTTATGGATAATTTTGGGAGTATCGAAGGTGAAAAAAGTAAGAGAATACCAAAGGAATTCAGAGACGTAGCCGAGGTACAGCCTTTAATTGTAAATAAACAATGGTATTATTTTACACATCAGGAACCGGAAGTCATTCTTTCCGATACATTGATGCCGTCTATCCTGGCATTAGAAAATGCTGCATTACCTATAAAAAGATTCTTAACAAATGCCTTATACAGTTGATCATGAGCAGAATTAAAACATATGCTGAGTTCTATCAGTTTTATCTATCAGAACATCAGAATAAAACGTGTAGAATATTGCATTTTACGGGTACTCTGTTAGTCTTCGTTCTCGCTGTATTGGCTGTTTATCTGGGTAATAATGTATTGTGGATTTTTGTTCCTATTATGGGATATGGTTTTGCCTGGGTAGGTCATTATTTTTTTGAAAAAAATAAACCTGCCACTTTTTCGTACCCTCTTTGGAGCCTGGTTTCGGATTTTAGAATGTTCTTCGATATATTGATTGGAAAAATTTCTTTTGACGGAAATAAAGATAAATTGTAATGACTTCTTATGGCTTCGTCTAAGTCGAAAAAACGCTTACAAATGAAATTATTAGTTAGTCTTTTTTTGACCTTTTCCACTGGTTTGTTGATGGGTCAGATAGATAATGAGCATCTGAAGGTTGGAGCAAGCGCTCCACGGATTATTGCGAAAGATCAACATGGTGAACTTATTGATTCACAAGAAATATTAAAAGAACACCAACTCTTGCTTATTTTTTACAGAGGAAATTGGTGTCCTCACTGTCAAAAGCATTTGAATGCACTGCAGTCACATTTACAGGAATTAAAGAGCAAAGGTGTTTTTGTCGTTGTGGTGAGCCCGGAAAGTGAAGCGCGTACAAAAGAAACCTCAGAGATGATTTCAAGTGATTTTGCCATTGTGCATGACAAAGGAAATGTTATCATGAATGACTACAAGGTGGCTTTTGAGGTAAATAAAGAGACAGTACCTACATATTATGAAAAAATGAATGATTTACTGGCTACCTATAATGTGGACAATAGCAATGTTTTGCCGGTTCCGGCAACCTATCTGATCAGCAAAGCTGGTAAAATCAGTTATGTGCATTACGATCCTGATTATAAAAATCGTTCGGATCTGGCTGAGGTCCTTGAAATGGTAGAATAAAAAAACACCTGATGGAGTCATCCAATCAGGTGTTTTGTTTTTATTGACGTACAGTTTTTTTAAACTGTCTTACATCATTCCTGGCATTCCACCTCCCATTGGAGGCATCGGAGGAGCAGGAGTATCTTCTTTGATATCTACTAATGCACATTCAGTGGTTAGGATCATTCCAGAAACAGAAGCTGCATTTTCAAGAGCAATTCTGGTTACTTTTGTCGGGTCGATAATTCCAGCCTTATGCATATGTACAAACTCTTCCGTTTTTGCATTGAATCCGAAATCATCTTTTCCTTCTAAAACTTTAGATACAATCACAGAACCCTCGTTCCCTGCATTTTCTGCAATCTGACGTAAAGGCTCTTCGATAGCTCTTGCTACAATTTTAACCCCTGTAGCTTCATCCTGATTGTCAGTTTTTATATCTACAAGTTTTTGTTTAGATCTTACCAAGGCAACACCACCACCTGCGATGATTCCTTCTTCAACTGCGGCTCTTGTTGCATGCAAAGCATCATCCACACGATCTTTCTTCTCTTTCATTTCAACCTCACTGGCTGCACCTACATATAACACAGCAACACCACCAGCCAATTTAGCCAAACGCTCCTGCAATTTTTCTTTGTCGTAATCAGAAGTCGTTGTTTCAATTTGAGATTTAATTTGACTCACTCTCGCTTTGATCGTATCACCATCACCAGCACCATTTACCACGGTTGTATTGTCTTTATCAATACTTACTCTTTCTGCAGTACCCAACATATCGATTGTTGCGTTTTCCAAAGTAAATCCTCTTTCTTCTGCAACAACTGTTCCACCAGTTAAAATCGCGATATCCTCGAGCATTGCTTTTCTTCTATCTCCAAAACCTGGAGCTTTTACAGCAGCAATTTTAAGAGAACCTCTTAATTTATTTACTACAAGAGTTGCTAATGCTTCTCCGTCAATATCTTCTGCAATAATCAATAAAGGCTTTCCTGACTGAGCAACTGGCTCTAGAACTGGCAGTAAATCTTTCATTGTAGAGATTTTTTTGTCGTATAATAAGATGTAAGGTGATTCAAGATCAGCGATCATTTTCTCAGAATCAGTTACAAAGTAAGGAGACAAGTAACCTCTGTCAAATTGCATACCTTCAACGATATCAACATGAGTTTCAGTTCCTTTGGCTTCTTCAACAGTGATAACACCTTCTTTTCCTACCTTGTCAAATGCTTCTGCGATCAAGTTTCCTACAGACTCATCGTTGTTGGCAGAGATAGATGCCACTTGCTTTATTTTATCAAGCTTGTTACCAACTAATTGAGATTGATCATGAAGATCAGCAATAATGACTTCAACAGCTTTATCAATTCCGTGTTTTAAGTCAAGTGGATTTGCACCCGCTGCAACATTTTTTAATCCTTCCTTTACAATTGCCTGTGCTAAAACAGTAGCAGTAGTAGTACCATCACCAGCAAGGTCATTTGTTTTAGATGCTACTTCCTTTACCATTTGTGCACCCATGTTTTCATGAGCATCTTCCAATTCAATTTCTTTAGCAACTGTTACACCATCCTTAGTAATTTGAGGTCCGCCAAAAGCTTTACCGATTACTACGTTACGACCTTTTGGTCCTAAAGTTACTTTTACTGCATTTGCCAATGCATCCACGCCACGTTTTAAACCATCGCGTGAGTCTATATCAAAAATTATATCTTTTGCCATTTTTCTTGTTGTTTTAAGTTTGTATGTGGATTAAACGATTGCGAAAATATCACTCTCTCGCATGATCAAATAATCGTTACCGTCTAATTTTAATTCTGTACCTGCAAATTTGCCATATAAAACTGTATCTCCAATTTGAACAGTCATGGGCTCATCTTTACTACCATTTCCAACTGCTACTACTTTTCCTTGTTGAGGTTTTTCTTTGGCTGAATCCGGGATATAAATTCCAGATGCTGTTTTGGTTTCAGCCGCTAGAGGCTCAATAAGAACTCTATCCGCTAGAGGCTTAATTGTTAATTTACTCATTATATAAATTTTAAGGTTATTAATATTTTCTTCAATTGTGCAAAAACATTGCCATTATGTAAAAACTGACAAATGTCAAAAAAAAATGCCAACGTGTCATTACGTTGGCATTTTAAGCGTATTTTTTCTACAACTTAGTTACTGCTGTCTATCACTTTGTCAGTGTCTAAGGCCTGAGGTGTTTCCAACACTTCTCTGTCATTGATGATTCCTTCAGTTTCAGATCTTAGATCTACAGAATTTTGTCTTGGAATCGCAAAATTCGATAAAAGAATAAGTGCAAATAAGGCGATTGCTAATCCCCACGTACTTTTGTCCAGGAAATTTGTAGTGTTTTGAACACCACCAAGATTTTGAGATCCACTGCCACCGAAGGAAGAAGAAAGACCTCCACCTTTTGGGTTTTGTACCATGATAACCAGTATTAGTAATACTGAAACGATTATTATCAAAACTAAAAATAAAAGATATGACATAATTTATATTATTTTTCTTGTAATTTTTTGATTGCTTGAATTTGGTGTGCAAAGAAACTACTTTTTTCCGGATATTTCAAACTTAAAATGGTAAAAGCCGTTATCGCTTTTTCATACTTTTTTTGCTCCACATAAACATGTGCCAAGGTTTCAGTCATCAAGCTCTCATTCTCCTGAACACTATCCATAGCGATGTCCGTATAACTATCATATAGTGAGGGGTTTATTTTAGGACTACTGGCAATAAACTTGTCGATGAGATCATTGTTTTTATTGCTTTTCTTGGGTAGATCTAAGCTGTTTTCCAAGACCTTGGTTTCTTCTTTAGGAGAAGATTCGCTTCTGTCTATAGGTTCATAACTACTCAATTGCAGCCATTCTCTGAACGAGAAAGTTTCATCACTTTTGAAATCTAATGGCTGACCAATCTTTAAAACTTCCTCCGGGCTGGCTTCACCTGAACTGTCATTCGCAGCCTCTTCTTTTATTTCTTCTTCTGCTACTTCTGAAGTATCAATTTGATTTTGCTGAATTGAATTCGTTTCTTTCGAAATCAGATTTTCAGGTGCGGCGTGAATATCCTGGTCATCCGCTGTAATATGATCAAATAACAAAGAACGGTCTGTTGTATAGGCTGCTGTTATTTTTAGATAATCATTGTATTTAAAACTGCGTCTTTTTTTTAAGCCTTTTAAATGAAGGTAATGCGCCACCTGAAAATAAGGATATTGTTCAGTAATTTCCTGCAGTCCCTGAATCTGACCTTTTTTAATCAGTTCGGGGTGAGATAAGATGTCATTAAATTCAATTAAGTTCATATTCTACCATTTGGCAACTGCAGCATTAAATATATCCTGGGTGATTCGTTCAAAGATATCCTCATAGGCAGCCTCAAGGACTGAGCCAGTCAGTTGTAAGCTCCCATCATAATCACTATAAAATGAGAAGGTTTGTTCAAAATTATCTTCTTCATTAAGCCTGTTATAATAGCGCACTCGAACACCCACAGTGAGTCTGTTTTGTGCTGCGGTCTGCTCAGCAGTGGCTGCTATTGGTGTAATCCTGTACTGAGTTATTTCCCCTTCAAAATGCAAATCCCCTCCGGCGTCGGTTAATTTGAGATTGGTTTGTCTTAAAAATAAATCCTGAAGAGCCAGCGTAAAACTTTGACTTAAAGTGGGTTCTACAAGGATAGCTGTATTGGGAAAGTAATCTATTTGAATAGTCTTAGCATCTCCGGTGCTTCCTCCCGTAAAAGAATAAACGCCACATCCCAGAGGTATCAGAAGATAAAGGAAAGCGAATCCAAATAGTATTTTTTTCATGTTGAACTTTTCGTATAAACCCAGATGGGGACCTTGTTCTAAGAAGAACACAGCATAATTAAGATGAACAAATAAACAATTAAAGCACCGAAATCACAAATTATATTGGTTTATTTTTCGGTATAAAGTTCGTTCAGAAATCCCTAATTCCTTGGCTGCGAGTTTTCTTTTCCCCTTGTTTCTTTCGAGGGCCTGTTTGATCATTTCAACTTCTTTTTCCTGCAAAGAGACTGTTTCTTCAATGGTCTCAGCATCGTCGAAAGAAACTACATTCGGATTGGGTTCGTAGGTCTCTCTTTCTCCCTGAGAAATGATTTCCAAAGTAGGAGCCTCATCTCCGTCTTCAGATTTTCCGTATAATTTGTCAATCAGAATCTGCGTGTTCTTTTCCTTATTGTCAGGAATGTCCTCATTCAACAATTCCTTGGTTAGCTTTTTGAGATCCGTAATGTCGTTTCTCATGTCAAACAGAATCTTGTAAAGGATCTCTCTTTCATTCGCAAAATCACTGTCAGGCTTTTTATCAGAAACCAATGCAGGAAGGTTTTGATTGTAATCAGGTAAATAAGTTCGAAGAATTTCACCTGTGATATTCCTGTTTTGTTCAATAACAGAAATTTGCTCTGTCAGGTTTCTCAATTGGCGGATATTTCCTTTCCATTGATTTGATACCAAAGCTTCTACAGCGCTCTCATCGAGTCGAATAGTTGGCATATTGTATTTCTGAGCAAAATCTGCTGCAAACTTTCTGAATAAAAGATGAATGTCATCCGGCCTGTTTCTCAGAGCAGGTAGGTAAATTTCTACTGTACTTAATCGATAGTATAAATCTTCTCTGAACTTCCCTTTTTGAATTGCCTCTGCCATATTTAAATTGGTGGCTGCAACAATCCGGACATTGGTCTTTTGCACTTTAGAGGACCCCACTTTAAAAAATTCTCCGTTTTCTAAAATTCTCAACAGTCGAACCTGCGTTGTTAAGGGCAGTTCTCCAA
>NZ_JBPCUJ010000165.1:0-3157 GCF_051011215.1 Lutimonas sp. | reverse complement strand
TTTGGATGAATCAGAGAGCTATTATGAAAGTTTCCTCCGTTGAAATTGCCTTTCGATCTGACTCTATACTCAAAAACAATTTGAAGTTCGACGAAAAATTTGGTCTTGGATCTACATTTCCAACAGGAGAAGAAGCGATATTTCTGTCTGATGCTTTGAAAAAGGGCCTAAAAATAAAATACGTTCCCATTCCTATCGTACAACATCCCAAAGAATCCTCTGGCTATAACTACACGAATAATTATTCACTAATTATGGGCAAGGGAGCCATGCTCTGCAGAATCTTTGGTTGGAAGGCTTATGTGATCTCCATTGCTTTTGCCCTAAAAAAATACAAACTATCATCCATATCATTGATCAAATTCATTCAAATCATGTTTGAAGGGATATCATCTTATAAGAGATTGCAACATGTCTAATCAAAAAGTGTCAGTCATAACACCGCTCTTCAACTCAGAGAAATATATTGCTGAGACGATTGATTCCGTTTTGAAACAATCTTATAAAGACTTTGAAATGATTATCATAGATGATTACTCAGAAGACAATTCAATTAAAATTGTCAAAGAATATTCCGACCCCAGAATTCACTTGATTTGCCTAAACGAAAATAGTGGAGCCGGAGTTGCTCGAAACAAGGGAATTGAAGCTGCAACAGGCAGGTATATTGCTTTTTTGGATTCAGATGATCTTTGGGTATCAGACAAACTGGAAAAGCAACTAAACTTTATGAACTCAAAAAACATCTCATTTTGTTTTAGTTCTTTTTTTCTTATGGATGAAAAGGGCGTTGGCAACGGAACTTACAGAAAAGCGTTGACGAAAGTAGACACAAGAACAATGCTAAGAAACAACTATATTGGATGTCTTACATCGGTTTATGATACTCAAAAATTTGGCAAGGTGTATATGAGCACACATAAAAAAAGACAGGATTGGGGATTATGGCTTAAACTACTCTCTCAAACACAATGGGCCGAATCTATAGATGAACCTTTAGCTTACTATCGATATGGAAATAAGTCCTTAAGCAACAACAAGTGGAAACTTCTGAGAGAAAACTATTTGTTTTATCGCAATCAGGTGGGTTTATCGACCCTTGGATCTGTTTTCAGAATGATATCCTTTTTATTTTTCTATTTTGAATACAAGATAAATTTCACCAAAGCAATGTGAAAATAGTATCTTTGCCACAAATAGAATCATGTTGAATTCGGTTCATAAAATTCAGGAAAATACAAAGAGAACGATCTCACTTCCTCAACTGGGGCTATGGCACAAAAAAACACTGCTTGCTTTTGTTGATATGAGCTTGCTTTTTTTATGTCTTTTGTACTTCCATAGAGCAGCGACTCCACATCTTGAAATTTATGAATTCATTCAGAACTATAACCTAAACTTATTCGCAGCGGTTGGTTTTTTTTGGATACTGACGATCATTTTCAACTTTTATGACCTTGATTATGTGAACAAGACCCGAAAGGTATTACCGCTTTCCTTTTTTATTGGAATCATATTTACATTTACCTATTTTTTGACAGCTGCCATTGGTTTGAATACCATCATCAGCAATTCCAATCTATTCATTTTCATTTTCGGATTTACCTCCTTATTGATCATCTGGCGTATTATTTACGCTTCGGTGATACATTCTAATGTGTTTGCAAAAAAATGTATTATTCTTAGCGGGATAGAAAATGATCAGACCTCCATTAATGAGGTGAGCAGGGCCCTTGTTGGAAATGAATTTGAATATGGCCTGAAGGTTGTAAGCAACTACAAAGTCTCAGCGGATCAAAAACAAATTGACAGCTTGTCGAGAGCCGTTGAAAGAATTGTAGACAAGAAATTAATTGACACCATCATTATCATGGATAAAGACCAGGAATCAATTTCCAATGCCTTGAATACCTCATTGGTTAAAGCCATCGGAAATGGAGTTCAGGTAAAAACTTATTTTAAACTATACGAGGAAGTTAAAGAAGCTATTCCTGTTCAATTTGCCGGAAATCAATTATATACAATTCTGCCAATTTCCAAATACAACAATAACTATGTATACCTCTTATGGCATAAGGCAATTGATATTATTTCTTCTTTCTTAGGTCTTTTTACGATGCTGGTGCTAAGTCCCCTTATCTTATTTATGAATTTGTTTTTTAATAAAGGTCCTTTGTTTTACAAACAAAAGAGAGTTGGAAAAGGCGGGGAAGAAATTGAGATTGTTAAGTTCAGGTCCATGATCGTTGAAGCTGAAAAGGATGGTGCAAAAATGACTATTAAGGGAGATAAAAGAGTGACTCAGTTTGGCAAGATCATTCGAAAGCTACGGATTGATGAATTACCACAGTTTTGGTCTGTTTTAAAAGGTGATATGAGTCTGATAGGACCCAGACCTGAACAAAAGACATTTATTAATGAGTTGGTCAAAAGCATTCCGCTATACGATTCCAGACATCTTATAAAACCAGGGATTACAGGCTGGGCACAGGTAAAATATGAATACGGGTCGAGCATTGAAGACTCTTTAAAAAAATTAGAATACGATTTGTATTATATAAAAAACAGATCGATCACGCTTGATATTCGAATCATCTTTAAGACCATTAATACCATCGTGTTCTATAAGGGTGAATAATTCGAAAAAAGATTTTTAAATTCACTTCATCAATGTTTTTACACCAACATCCTTATCCACCTTTTATTCCGGAAAACGCAACCACATTGATTGTAGGTACTATTCCTCCTCCCAGATTTAGTACTGGAGAATTATTAAGTGAAGATGTGGATTTTTGTTATGGCAGTAAATATGGCTTGCTCTGGCCGATACTTTCGCAAATATTCGATCTTGACCTTTTGTATGAACCAACAAATGAAGCTATTCAACAAAGAAAAAATTTTCTTATAAAGCAAAAGATAGGGATATGTGATATAATTGAAAGTTGCAGGCGATTGAAAATCGATGCTTCCGATGTTGGTATGGATCATATTGATCTGAGAAATCTGTTGGCTTGTTTGGAAAACAATACGGGGATCACAACAATTCTATTCATGGGAGGAAATAGTAAAAATGGTCCGGAATACCTATTCAGAAAGTTCATAAAGTCGCTAAACATTGATTTCATAGCCACCAATTCCAATCGACCAAGAAGGCATC
>NZ_JBPCUJ010000164.1:0-35032 GCF_051011215.1 Lutimonas sp. | reverse complement strand
AGGCTTGATTGCGTCGCATCTTTGTAGTGTCATAAACAAGTAATTGTTAAAAGCAACATCATGTATAACAAACGCTTCCTATTTTTTGAAGCCTAAAAATTTAAATTATGAACATACACCTATCAGAAAACGATTTCAAACAAACCCTCGAAACAAATCAAGCTGTCGTAATAGACTTTTATGCAGATTGGTGTGGACCCTGCAATGCATTATCACCAACGGTCGAAAAGCTTGCTTCTGAATTTGAAGGAGAAGTGAGTATTAAAAAAGTTAATGTGGACGATCACAAAGCATTGGCTCATCAATTCGGAGTAAGAAGTATTCCAACCTTGGTTTATTTTTCAAACGGAGAAGAAGTGAACAGATCTAATGGAGTTCTGTCAGAAAATCAATTGAGGGCGCAAATCCAACAATTAAAAACAGCGTAGTAAAAACTATAATAAACATTAAAACAAGTATAACATGAGTACAAGAATTCAAACATTAAATCCAGAAGTGACAACAGGTAAATCAAAAGAATTATTTGATGCAGTTCAGAAAAAAGTAGGCTTCATTCCTAATTTGATAAAAGTATTGGGTAATTCACCTGCTGCTTTACAAGCTTATTTAAGTCTTGGTGAAATTACATCAAGCGGTCGGTTCAGTAACAAATTCAGGGAGCAACTGGCCTTGGCCATTGGTGAAGAAAATGAATGTGATTATTGTTTATCTGCTCATACAGCTATCGGTAAAATGAATGGTCTTAGCGACATTCAAACAGAACAAAGCCGCCAGGGAAATTCAGAGGATGCGAGAGAAAGAGCAGCTTTACAGTTTGCTCAGTTGGTGACAAGAGAAAGAGGGCAGGTGAATGACAAAGCCATTGAGACGGTAAAAAATGCAGGTTACAATGATGAAGAACTATTAGAAATAGTATTGAATGTTGTTTCAAATACCTTAACAAATTATGTGAACCATCTGGCGAATACTGAAGTAGATTTCCCAAAGGTCAGCTCCGGAACGTATAAAGAGGTTGTTTCTTAAGTGAGAAACAATGATTGACATACGCCATAATGTCATTAAATATATACAAAAAGTGTCATTATGGCGTTTTATTGAGCCAGATTTGCCAATAATACCTAAAAATTGAATTTGGTCCTTGATTTGCAATTCTTTTTCATAATAAAAAAGTACAACCCTTTAAAAATACTATTATGAATAATGTAACGCTTTCAAAAAAGAACGAAAATAAATTGAATAGACAAAGAAATAACATCGGAAACTACAGCGGATGGGCCGGTTTAATTGATGAATTATTCTCAGAAAATGTGCATCCTGCGAAGAACAGCAATTTTAATGAAGGACTGTCTCAGCCCAAGGTGAACATTAAAGAATCGGATGATTCCTTTATTCTGGAAATGGCTGTGCCTGGATATAAGAAATCTGACTTCCAGGTTGGAATAGAAAACGAAGAATTAACGATAGCTGCTGAGTTAAAAACTGATAAAGATAAAAAGGTTGAAAACTATAGTCGAAGGGAATTTTCATATGCATCCTTTAAAAGAACATTTTTACTTCCTGAAACAGTTGAAGACAATGGAATAAAAGCCTCGTATGAAGATGGGATTTTGCTAGTTAGCATTCCAAAGAAGGAAGAAGCAAAACCAAAACCAGCAAGAGCCATTGAGATTTCTTAATCATTCTAATTGAATAAATAAAAACCATCAAGTTGCTATTTGATGGTTTTTTTTTGAACTATTTGGTCAAATGTCAGCTAGCTAACATTCTGAGTGGCTCATGAATTATAATTTTGGCGGTACAACTATAAATTATATTTCTATGTTAAAAAAAATTCTATTTGGAGTATTGGCCGTATCATTTTTGTTGATCTCATGTGATGATGACGATGACGGACCAAAAACATTGGTGCCTGGTGTAATCTCAGGAGGTCCATTTTCGTTTATTGTAGATGGTACACCCGATATGGTTTCGGGAATTAGTCTTGACGATTCAGCTGCTACTGGAGATAACAGCACCTGGGTAATTACAGATGATGCAGCTAATATTTTGGGTTTGCCTCCAACGCTAACAGCTGTTGAAGGGGTAGATTTTGACGGAGCCGGAGCGGGTGTATGCTTGATTTGGTACTTGAGATATGATGATGGCCTTGAAGGATTGGAACCAGGGATGAATGCCAACAATTTAAGCGGAAATTATGCACTTTCGAATGCTATTGAAGTGACAAGAGAGGTTCCAAATGCAGGAACGATAGCCGGAGGTCCGTTTGTGTTCTGCATAGATGGAGAAGCAGATATGGTCAGCGGTATTACGTTAGATGATTCCAATGCAGTAGGAACAAATAATTCATGGATCATAACTGATGACACCGGATTGATTCTTGGTTTACCACCGACAATCGAAGCGGTGGAAGGGGTGAATTTTGATGGTGCCGGTGGTGGCGTTTGCCTGATTTGGTACATTCGATATGAAGATGGTTTGGTTGGACTTGAAGCAGGCATGAATGCCAATGATCTGCAAGGAGCTTTTGGATTGTCTAATTCCATCATGGTAACAAGAAATGAACCAAATGCCGGTATGATTGCAGGAGGTCCATTTGAATTTACAATTGACGACACATCAGATTTCGTTACAGGAATTACATTAGATGATACAGACGTTTCAGGAACAAACAGTACCTGGGTGATCACTGATGACCTGGGAAATATCCTGGGATTGCCTCCAACATTAGAAGCCGTTGGCGGAGTAGATTTTAACGGAGCAGGTGCTGGCGTCTGTTTAATTTGGTACTTGAGATATGAAGATGGTTTAACAGGTTTAGAAACGGGTATGAATGCAGCGAATTTAGATGGCTGTTTCGATCTGTCAAATTCTATTCAGGTAACCAGAACACTTCCTTAAAAATATTTGGTAAAATTGGAAAGAAGGCACCTTTTAGGTGTCTTTTTTCTTTTAAAAAAAAGGTCTTGTTTCACGTTGTCAAAATCATTTTTAATGAACTCAATGAGTAGCATAAGATCTCTAAAGGAAAAAGAAACCATCTTTCATTACTAGCATATGGTAATTAGGGGCAGCGATTATAGATGAACCGGCAAGAAATTCTTTCTTCATTGATTCGATTTTTAGACTCGACCTTTCTGTAATTAGACATAGAAAGGTCTTTTTTTACAGTTCATCCTGTTTTTTTAACAAGTCGGTAAGTCTAAGTTTTAAGAAACGGTAGTTGACTATATATTTGTCCTATAATCATTAAATAAATATATCATGAAAACAACAATTGACAGTAGTGCAGCAAGTGAATTTAGAATTGGTAATTTTTCCACCTTTAGAGAAAGTAAAAGAGTCAGATGGTCTAACTACAGAAACTATGGATACTAAAATTTAGCCGTATGATGTTCACTTAAAAAAGGAAATATGGAACATAAATTAATTCCACCGTAAAAAGCCTTAACATATTTGTTAAGGTTTTTTTATTTCACAACATTTCGAACCATTAGAGACCAATAGTGAGGATACCATTGGCAATGTAAGTTTAGGCAAAAATCATGACTAATGAATTTGTATCTTTAACATATTAAATTTTGATTATTATGAATATAGCAAATAGTTTAAAAGTGTTTTTTCGTGCCAAATCCAATAATGAAACAACAGGTGCAGCTCCCGAAGGTTTATGTCCGAATTGCTGGGGACGGCAGGAATGGGAGGGTAATTATTTTAAGCTCATGAAAGCAAGAAATATAACTCCTGAATCAAACACATATAACAGTTTTATCAATGAAGTTGTTCAAAAACTTGACAAGATCACTCTTAAGGATGATACCTATGAATGCACTACATGTCATATAAAATCAAATCCCAACAGCTAGTTTGAAAAATACATCTATAGGTTTAGGGCTGGCGGCCTTGGGCAGACCCGAATATATCAACATCAGAAAAACAGAAGATTCAGACAAATCTAAATCCTTCTATTTGGAAAACACGTTAAACGTATTGGATTTTGCCTATGATCAAGGAGTTCGTCATTTCGACACGGCACCATCTTATGGATTGGGAGAAAGTTATCTTAAGCAATGGAATGAAAAAAAGCGATCTGAGCATGTAAAACTAAGTACAAAATGGGGTTATACCTACATGGCAGATTGGAAACTGGGCTATACAGGTAAACATGAAATTAAGGAACATAGCCTTGAAAAACTGAAGGAGCAATGGGCCGTTTCAAAGAAATTGCTTCCGGCCTTAAAGTTATATCAAATTCACTCAGCCACCTTGGAAAGTGGCGTTTTTAAGAATAAGGAAGTACTGAAACAGTTATACGAACTTAAAAAGGAAACAGGCCTGTTAATAGGGGCAACTACCAGTGGAGCGAATCAAGACGACGTTTTAAGATTAGCCGCTGAAATAAAAGTAAATAATGAATATCTATTTGATAGTTTTCAGGTTACTTTTAATATTTTGGAATCAAGTACTTTCGAGCTGCTTTCTGATTTGATTCTTAAAGGAAGAATCATATATGTAAAAGAAGCCTTGGCCAATGGGCGCATATTTAGAAATGTAAATTTCCCGCAATATGATGACCTTTATCAATATTTAGATGTGTTGGCGGAAAAATATAAAGTTGGAGTTGATGCGATTGCCTTGCGTTTTGTCATTGATTACCTGAGTCCTGAAGTTGTATTAAGTGGCGCGTCAACAGAGGGTCAGCTACAAGAAAACATGAAGGCTATGAATTTTTCCCTCGAAAAACAAGAATTGATATCTTTGAGAAAACATGCATGTTCTAAAACAGCGTATTGGAATGAACGACAAAACTTAACCTGGAATTGAGCAGATAAGATTCAGAAAAAAAGGTAAATTTCAAAATAATATATCTTTATTATGAAAAGAAGATTTTTTTTAAGAAATACTGGTTTTACAGCAATGGCTTCTGTAGCAGGAATTCCAGTTGTTTTTTCTTCAACAGTACCTAAAGGATATACATTCCTGGGAGATCAGGATCCGGATCCGTTTAGCCTGTTTAATCTGGACCGTGAAATGCTGGTGCTGAATAACAGACCCTTTAATATTGAAGCACAGGCCCATTTATTGGATGACAAGATTACTCCAAATGAGAAAATGTTTATTAGAAATAATGGCTTAAGACCTCAAAATATTGATGCAGATAACTGGACATTAACTATTGATGGTGAATCTGTTAAAGAGCAAAAATCATATAGCTTAACTGAACTTCGACAAAAATTCAAGTTGTATAAATACCAGGTTACCTTAGAATGTGGTGGCAACGGAAGAAGTGAATTTAACCCACCTGCGAAAGGAAATCAATGGACCTTAGGTGCAGTTCATAGTGCCATATGGACAGGTGTTCGATTAAAAGATGTCTTGGCTGATGTAGGTATTAAAAATGATGCTGTTTATATAGGGTATCACGCTGTGGATCGTCATTTAAGTGGTGACGTGAATAAAGAAGTAATTTCAAGAGGAATCCCAATTGCCAAAGCGAATGAAAATGAAACACTGATCGCCTTTGAAATGAATGATAACCCGATTCCCTTGATACATGGATTTCCATTGCGTTTGATCGCAGGAGGATATCCGGCATCTGCTTCCGGAAAATGGATCAATCGATTGAGCATTAGGAACAAAGAACATGATGGACCAAAAATGAAAGGAATGTCATACCGTGTTCCAGCATATCCTGTGGCCCCCGGGGAAAAAGTACCTGAGGAGGATATGAAGATCATAGAATCTATGCCGGTGAAATCATTAATTACCTATCCAAAAACAGGGGCTATCGTGCAGCAGGAAAAAGTTTTAAAAATAAGAGGTCATGCCTGGGCAGGAGAGAATGAAGTTGCTTCAATGCATTATTCCATCGATTTTGGTGCCACCTGGCAGTCTTGTGTTTTGGAAAAACCTGTAAATAGATTTGCATGGCAGCACTTTTCGGCAAAAATCACTTTTCCTGAACCAGGATATTATGAGGTATGGGCCAAAGCAACCGATACTTTAGGAAAACAGCAACCTATGTTAGTTCCTGGCTGGAATCCCAAAGGATATTTAAACAATGCCTGTCATCGAATTGCTGTTAAAGTTGATGCGTCGAGTTGAACATTGAGCATTTTACATATAGCAAGAATACGTTTAGACAGCATTTTTTCATGTGTCTATTAATAAGTGCTGTGCTTATTTTTAATGTTAATTGTAATGGTCCTGAAAAGAACAGGACAATAGAAAATAAACCTTTGGAAACATCCTCCATTAGTTCCGACATCGTGGATGGAATCCATGTGCGCACTGGTCTTAAGGAAGGTGAAGGATTAATGATGGTCATTGGACATTGTACAGCCTGTCATTCTGCCCAATTGATTACTCAGAACAGAATGAACAAGGAACAGTGGAATGCGACAATTCGATGGATGCAGGAAACACAGAATTTATGGGATCTCGGAGAGAATCAAGAAGTAATTGTAAATTATTTAGTCACCAATTACCCTGTAATTGATACCGGGCGAAGAGAAAACCTTCCAACAACAGAGTGGTATCGGCTGGAAGATCAGTGAGCTGAAGAATAACCTATGAGAAGAAGGCAAGCGCCATTGACCACTTTATTTATAAGTGCTTTGTAATTTGCGTAAAAAGGCTTGTTATCTTTGCAAAAAAAATATGGCACATAATTTTTCTTCCTTAGGTGTAAACACAGTACTTCAAAAAAGCTTGAATGACTTAGAAATTAAGATACCTACAGAAATTCAAGAGAAAACGATTCCGGTGTTGCTAGAACAGAAGAAAGATGTTGTGGGCTTGGCAAAAACAGGGACTGGTAAAACACTTGCTTTTGGAATTCCATTGTTGCAACTAATTGATATTGATAAAAATCAAATTCAAGCCCTGGTTTTAGCACCCACCAGGGAATTAGGACAGCAAATATTTGAAAATTTACAGTTGTACGCACAACATATGCCGGAAGTATCTATTGCTGCTGCTTGCGGAGGCATACCAATTAAGCCACAAATTGAGCAATTATCAAAAACCACTCATATTTTAGTAGCAACACCCGGCAGATTGATTGACCTTCAGAAACGAGGTGCATTGAGCCTGGGTACGATTGCTTATTTTGTACTTGATGAAGCCGACGAAATGATCGGTGCTCTAAAAAAAGGTTTAGACGATGTTTTTACGTTGTTACCAAAGAATAAAAGAACATTATTGTTTACTGCAACCATGCCAGGGACCATTAAACAGCTGATTCAGAATTATATGTCGAAAAATATCATTCAGATAAGCGTCGACATGGAAGCTGTTGGACATACGGGGATTGATCATCAATATGTGATAGTGGAACCTATAGAAAAATTAGATGTTTTAATGCATTTCTTAAGTTCAAGGGAAGGAGAAAGAGGCATCATTTTCTGTAAAACAAAAGCTGCCGTAAATAAATTAGCGAAAAAATTAGCCATGCATAAATTTTCTTCCGGAGCCCTGCATGGCAGTCTGAGTCAGGGGATTCGCGATCGTATTATGGAGCAATTCCGTAAGGGCTATATAGATATTTTGGTCGCGACGGATTTGGCTGCTCGTGGCATTGATGTAAAGGAGATTTCATTTGTTGTTAATTATCATTTACCGGACGTCTATGAAACATACGTGCATAGAAGTGGTAGGACCGCCAGAGCAGGGGCAAAGGGCTTTTCATTAAGTATTATTCAAAAAGAAGAGGCTTTTGAAATTCCGGATTTCGAATCAGAATTAGGCTTGAGTTTTTCTGAATATAAAAAAGCCGATCAGGGAAAAATTGATGAAAATAATGCGTTGATCTGGGCTAAGAAAATATTTAAAACCAAACCCAACAGAGAAGTGCAGGCGGATTTTAAGAATAAAATACATACTGTATTTCATCACTTGACCAAAGAAGAACTTGTTGAGAAATTACTGGCAGATTACTTAAAGAGCAAAACGCCATCGGCAACAGCTAAAAAAAATAATAAATAGGATTCTTAAGATATAGATGATGGCAAACCAGAAGAAGGAAGAACAGGAAATATTGGAAAAACTCAAAATTCATTCATTGAACAAAATGCAGCTTGAAGCCATTCCTGTAATAGAATCTAATGAAAATACCATTCTTCTATCTCCGACAGGAACCGGGAAAACGCTGGCGTTTTTATTGCCAATTATCAGGGCTTTAGACAGAGGATCTGAAGAAGTGCAGGCACTGGTTCTTGTTCCTTCACGAGAACTTGCCATTCAAATAGAGCAGGTACTCAGAGAAATGGGTTCAGGATTTAAAGTGAATGCCGTTTACGGGGGAAGAGCTATTGCGAAGGATAAAATAGAGTTAAAACACAAACCGGCTATTTTAATTGGTACTCCGGGCAGAATTCACGACCATATTCGAAGTGATCGATTTTCGACCTACCATATTGAGACCTTGGTACTGGACGAATTCGATAAGTCCTTAGAAACCGGGTTTGAAAAGGATATGAAGGCCATTACAAAGCGTTTACCCAGTCTTCGTAAACGAATTTTGACCTCGGCAACTCAAGGAGTTGAAATACCGGCCTTTGTTTCTTTTAATGATCCTAAATCTATTAATTATTTAAATGAAGTACGATCTAAACTGGTTGTTAAAAAGGTACTATCACCGTCAAAGAACAAATTACCACGATTGTTGGATCTACTGTATCATTTAGGAAATCAACCAGGGATTGTATTTTGTAATTTAAGAGATAGTATTCAGGAGGTTAGCAGCTATTTAGACAAGCATCAGATTAGTCATGGCTGTTTTAATGGAGGAATGGAGCAAAGAGACCGTGAAAGGACCTTGATAAAATTCAGAAATGGAACCTATCAAATTATTCTGGCGACTGATTTAGCGGCAAGAGGTATAGATATTCCTGAATTAAAATTTATCATTCATTATGAAATCCCGAGAATGCAAGAAGAGTTTACGCATCGAAATGGAAGAACCGCAAGGGTTGATGCCAAGGGAACGGCTTATGTTTTAGCCTGGGAAAAGGAATATCTTCCTGAATTTATAAAAGATGTAGAGCTAGCAGAAATTGATGGTAAAAGAGAAAGAAAAGCACCCTATTGGAAAACCTTGTTTATCTCAGGGGGAAGAAAGGATAAAATATCAAAAGGTGATATTGCCGGTCTGTTTTTTAAGCAGGGAGGACTTTCTAAAGATCAACTGGGTGTCATAGAACTAAAACAAGATTGCACGTTTGTGGCGATACCTGCCACATTAGCGGCCTCTTTGGTCGATAGATTCAACAATACCCGGTTGAAGAAAAAAAAGGTGCGTGTACATATTGTTTAATAATTTAGCAAAAACGAATATTTATTCGATATAAATACTATCTTTGTTGCATGAAATTGAAAGATGCATCAAAGAAAGCTGCAATCAAATCAAAGACAATTGATATTGTTTTTGATAAAGGTTTTGCCGGAATAAAAATGGCAAACCTGGCGCAAATGGTTGGTGTTTCGCCGTCCACTTTATATGTTTATTATAAGAACAAAGAAGATTTAATTGTTTCTGTTGCAACCGATTTGATACATTCAATTTCGCAAGAAAGCAACAATGAAGTGAAAGAGACTTTGCCATTTAAACTAAAGTTGAAAACTGTTTGGCTGTATTGGCTTAATTTCAGCATCAACAAAAGCAAAGAAATGAGTTTTTTACAGCAATTAAAGCAGTCACCTTATTATGAACTTGTTCCGGCCGAAACCAAAGATGCGAAAATGCAACTTGCCAATTCACTTTTGGATCTTGGTAAAAGTGAAGGCTTAATTAAAGATGTGGATAATGAGGTGTTAGGAGCGGTCATTGCTTCATTGCTCACAGAAACCAGTAAGCTAATTCTTAGTAAAAAATTAACACTAACAAAAAAGGATAATGATTTGATGTTTTCCATGCTGTGGGATGCCATCAAAAGTTAATTTTTTTTAACGCTAAATCGAATATTTGTTCGATAATAATAGTATGAATATGATTAAAATTATAAAAAAAATGGGGGTCTTACTAATAGCATTGTTGTTACTGATTGTATTGTCAGGTTTCTTATTTGTGAACCTAAGTCCTCAGTTTGGCGGGACCGCAAGTGAAAAACAAAAAGCCATCTATATAAAATCAGATAATTACAAAGAAGGTAAATTTATAAACCAGGAGCCGGTGACAATGGACATGAGTCTTAGCGATATGGGGAAAAGTCTTGTAGGCTATTTCAGCCCCATTCCCAATACAGTGCCTAAAAATGATATTGAGGTTGAAAAAATTGATTCCATCAATATTCAAAACTATCAAGACAAGACCAGATTGGTCTGGTTTGGTCATTCAACATTTTTACTTCAAATGGATGGTAAAAAGATCCTGATTGATCCTATGTTTGGTGATGTAGCCGCCCCGCATGCTTGGTTGGGAACAAATAGATTCAGCAAAGAACTACCTATCGAAATTGATAAACTTCCTGCTATAGATGCAGTTTTAATCTCACATGATCATTATGATCACCTCGATTATTCGTCTATCAGAAAGCTGAAACAGAAAGTGACATTTTTTTATGTACCCTTAGGCGTAGGGGCTCATCTCATGGAGTGGGGAGTATCAAAAGAAAAGATCATTGAGCTGGATTGGTGGGGACAAGCTCAGTTTAATAATTTGACCTTCAGCTGCACACCTGCCCAACATTTTTCCGGAAGGGGTCTAACAGATAGATTTAATACCCTGTGGTGTTCATGGGTAATTCAATCAGGTTCAGAAAACATTTTCTTTAGCGGTGATAGTGGTTATGGACCTCATTTCAAGGTGATTGGAGACAAATATGGACCCTTTGATTTTGCGATGATGGAATGCGGGCAATACAATGAATTATGGTCAGATATACATATGTTTCCGGAAGAAACCGCACAAGCTGCGATTGATGTCAGGGCCAAGACTGTGATGCCTATTCATTGGGGAGCCTTTAAATTAAGTCTTCATAGCTGGACAGATCCAGTAGAGAGAGTCTCATCTTCAGCGAAAGAATTGAATGTGAACCTTGTCATTCCTAAAATAGGAGAGGACATACTAATTTCAAATAAATCAAATTTTGATTCAACATGGTGGAAACAGCAGTAAAACAAGACACGATATCTGTTTTTAAAACAGACATAAGCCGGTATGAAAGAGATTATGTCATTCAATTATTAAGCCCCTTTGAGTCGATTAAACAAGTAGATATCGACTTTGAAGATCGAGATCATATTTTGAGAATTGTTTCGGAAGGGAATCTTGCCGAGCAAATAGAATCATTGTTGCTCTCTAAGGATATCTATTGTATTGAACTTCATTGATCAACTACGTTTAAATTGGCAACTTAACCAAATAGTGGTTGACAGCTAAGATCGCTTTATATCTTATCAATTTCAATTTGTTCCACACCTCCTGGAGCTAAGCCATCAAGACTAATACTGCCTATGCGGTGGCGGATCAATCGTAATGTGGGAAAACCAACACTGGCGGTCATTTTTCTAATCTGTCTAAACTTCCCTTCAGTAACCGTGATACGCACCCATGAACTTGGTCTGTGCCTTCCAATTCTCAAAGTATGAGAAGGAGCTGAGACTATGGGTGCCGGTTCCATAATATGAGCTCTGCAAGGTTTTGTTTTATATGATTCCCCATGCAAACTAATGGTTACTCCTTTTCTAAGCTTTTCTACAGCATCATTAGTGATAAGACCATCCAGTTGTGCCCAATACTCTTTTTCAATACCTGAATTGTTTATTTTATAGGATAATTCTCCATTTGAAGTAAGTAGGAGAAGCCCTTCGGATTTTTCGTCCAGCCTGCCGATTGCCATAATACCTTCCGGAAAATCAAACAATTCTCCTAAAAACCGCTTTTTATGTTGTTCTCTGGGGGCATTCGAATGAAACTGACTTAACATGCCCAGTGGTTTATACACTTTATAATGCCATCCTTGTTCTTTCATCAACAACGAAGTTAGATAATAATCATGATGATTCAAATGAAAAGTATCAAAAGCCAAAAAAACTCTTATTAAAAATTACAAATTCAATTTGTGGCATAATTCTTGGCTAACAGTATATTTTTAAACCTAATCAATTAAACATATTTTTATGATCAATATTTTACGTTTTATTACTCTTTTTTTCTTTTTACTAATTTTTAATATTTCAAATGCTCAATCAGACTTTCTGATTCAAATCGGACTCAAAGACAGTATTCAATCAAACGTTTTGAATGAGACCAGAGATTTTTACGTTGAATTACCAGACAGCTATGTCCCCGGAAGTGATTATCGGTATCCTGTAGTGTATATTTTGGATGGTGATGTTCAGTTGCCTGTCCTGCATACAATTCATTCTTTTTACAGTGGTGGTTATCTACCGGAAATGATCCTGGTTGGGGTTTCGAATGCTAAAAACAGAACCAGGGATCTCACAACTTCGAAATTAGGAGAAGCTGTCAATTTTAATGAGGAAAACGGCGAGGCAGAAAATTTTACGGAATTTCTAACGAAAGAGTTGATACCAACCGTTGAAAGTAAGTATCCTACCAGTACTTATAGAACTTTAATCGGACATTCATATGGAGGCTTGTTTACAATTAATGCCCTGTTAAAGCACTCTGAGTATTTTGAGAATTACTTGGCTATTGACCCTAGTTTAGATTGGGACAATCAAAAATTACTAAAGGAATCAAAAGTACTTATGAAGGATGCAGATCTTAGTAAAAAATCATTATTTCTGTCTATAGGCGGACAATTACATATGTCTAATACGGAAATTACAATTGACAATGTGATGGCTGATACGACCGACATGACCATGGGTTCCCGTTCTAAGATTGGCTTTTCGAAACTAGCTGAAAAAGAAAAAGATTTTCATTTTTATTGGAAGTTTTATCCAAATGATCTGCACGGAACAGTTCCGTTACCTTCGATAATGGATGGCTTATTGGCCATGTTCGAATGGTATCAAATGGAAAATGTGAATAAATTTAATGATCCGGAAGCAACCGTTGAAGAGTTAACAGCAATTATCAAGCATCGTGAAAAAAAACTGCATGACCATTTTGGCTATAAAGAAGCTCCTTATCCTGATTTTCTTTTTAATATGAAAGGGTATATGAGTATGGAAATGGGACAAAACGAGTTGGCTAAAATGTATTTTACATTGAATACTGAATATTATCCGAATGACGCAAATTCGTATGATTCTTTGGCTGACTATTATGAGAGTCAAAAAGAGAATGATAAGGCATTAGAGAATGTTATGAAAGCCTATGAATTATCTAAATCAGACTACCATAAGAAACGCGTGGAAGACCTGAAGGCGAAATAATTAATCTTCGTTGATAAAACTCAGATCTAATACATTGAAATTGTTGGCTGCTTTCACTAATAGTGTAGAACCAATAGCCTCAAATAAATGATTTGTTTTTAAAACAAATTCTGCCTGTTTTTCAATTTTAAAATTGGGGATTCCGACCAAAGTCAAATCGGTGGTACCAGATTCATCTTCAATAATGTCGTAAAAAGCTCTTTGCTCAACGGCATTATTGATGATCTTAGTAATGACATTTACTCTTAAATCTTCTACCAGAGCGGCTATCTTACCGTGAATAATGTTTTCATCAATATTATTATTATTTACAAACAGGACCCGAATATGAGGATTGTTCCATCTGGGAGAGGCAATAATAAACCTGGCAATGTTCAGCATCATTTCGGCATTTTTACTATCTGTTTCACGCCACCATAGATCTACTGTTTCATAAGAACCGAATTTATGTTCTTTGTCAAAATCCAGATACAGCAGATTATAGTCCAGATGGAGCAGGGTTTGGGTCATTTTAGAATACTCTACAGAATTTTCCAATCCTTTTGGCCAACCCATCATAATCGTGTTAGGCTCCACTCCTGAAAAACCGAAGGTAGAAGCAATATTGGTAATTCCTTCATAAATATTACTGACTTTGAGCTGCCTTGCAAAAATTCCTAATTCTTTAAAATTATGGTCAGACACTACTTGTTCCGTTCTCTTTAATGGTTTATCATTTTCTTTATCGACAATCAATTTAAAATTGGTCACAATACCTGTTCTTCCAGATACGGTCTTTCCTAATTCCAATAAGAATTTTTGATGATCACTTTGTCCGCTGAATAAAATAATATTGGGATTCCAATTGGAGTTCTCCTCAGAATTACTGTCAATTTGTTTCAAGCCTTTATTGACTATATTCTCCCAGACACTGCGCCAAACATCGTTCGACTGTAACTTCACTTCTTTTCTTTGCAAACCAAAATACAAAGCACCGACAACAGCTAGAGCTCCCAGCATAGCAATCATATCAAGCTTAAACATGACGGTAAAACAGGCTATAAAACCGAGTAAACCGATCCATCTTTTGATCTTAAAAGAAGGTTGAAAGTCCGGATTTGCCCAGCTTTCCAGAAAATAACATATGTTTATAAAGCCATAAGCCGTTAGATAAAACATCGATACCAACCTGGCAATCACGTCCAGTTCTCCAATAAGAATACCTATTTCGGCAATCACAAAAACCAGTAATAATGCATTGACCGGTTCATTGTTCTTACCTTTCCCTTTTCCAAATATTTTCGGGGTCACCAGATCTATAGACATGGCCTGTAAAATTCGAGGTCCTCCAAGAATCCCACCTATGGCCGAAGATAATGTTGCGCCCCAGATACCTGCCACCACGGCCGGGGCGAACAAAGCAATTTTCATCAATATATTATAATCAGTTTGTAAGAGAGCAGGATCAACTGCAAAGGCAAGAAAAATCGCCAAAGCCAGATAAACAAATAGTCCCACCCCAATAGCCATTAAGGTTCCCATAGGGATGGATCTTTTAGGGTCCTTTAGATCTCCACTCATGGCAATTCCCGCAGTAAAACCAGTTACGGCAGGAAAAAATATGGCAAATACCATTTCTAAAGGTACGGAGCCTTCGGTTGGTAGCAAATTAATAGATTCGGGTGCAAATTCTTTGGTGCCGAGAAAGATCGACAACAATGAAATAACTATTGCTGCCAGAATAAAAAATTGTGCCTTTAAGGCCACAGAAGTACTGATCAATGCCAATATTGTAAGTGACAATAAGGCTATTGTCGCTGTCACTCTGAAATCATTGCTTGACATACCTAAATCGAAATAACTATTAAAACTTTCCGAAAAACCAATAAGATAAAGCGAAATAGAAAAAGCGGTTCCAATAAAAATGGCAATACCAATGGATCCTCCAATCGGGATTCCCATACTCCGAGACAATACATAATAGATGCCACCGGCTCCAATTTTTTTATCCGTAGCCACTGATGACACACTAAGGCCTGTTGTTACAGCAATAACATGTGCAATTATAATGATGGCAATTGTACCCAGAAGTCCAGAATTTCCGACAACCCATCCTAAACGCATATACATGATGACACCAAGTATTGTTAAGATAGATGGGGTGAAAACCCCTGCAAAAGTTCCAAATTTCTTTTTTGCAGACATAGATTTATGGATCAATTCACTTAGAATAAGGCCGTGAATATAGCTAATCTTTTTTACAAATGATCAGGAATGAAATAAACTGTTTGTGATAAAAAATTAAAGAAGTTTCCTGGCAACTTCTTCCCAGCTATTTACGCGATCATGGCTGTTTTCATGAATGTTGTGAGGTGACGTAAACAACAGAGTGTTTCCGTCAAATTTATCAAGGTTTAAACTTCTGTCATCAATAAGGAGGTCTCCTTTTAGAATGTATTTATGTCCACATAAAATACGATGCTGCCATGAAATAAAAGGGAAAAATTGATCGAGCCATTCACTTTTCTCTTTAAGAGAATTCGGAAATTGCATCGCGGCACTTGCAATGAATACTTCATGCTTTTCACTAAGTTCTTTTAATATCCTGATGCTGTCCTTAATAGGTTCTAATGCTCTAAAAAAGCCTTTAGTGCGGGCGTGCAGTCGAATACTATCCTGATGAATTTCAGGAACATTCTGCCATACTTCACCACTTTTGAAATCTTCTAGAGAAAGATTCTTATTAAACTCTTCATTATACATGTCTATGTGTTTTCCGTAAGTGTCGGCAATCACATCATCCATATCTATGAATATAACCATAATTCTTTTTTGGTGTAAATTAAGTGATTACAGAGGGATTTCCTATGTTAATTGCTAAAACTTAATGCTTTTTTAACATCACGCTGTTCAAAATAATAAATGCATAAGTTGTTGTAATTGATGTCTACACATACTAAAAATCATATAATTATGTTAAGAACTAGTGCAATGATTCAAACATAGTGAATATGTAGTATCTTTGCGTTTTCGGAAATAGGGATATATTAACTATGAGTTCAGCTCCAAAACAGAGTGTAAAAAAATCAAGAATCAGGTTGCTTCACCAGTATTATTCATATACAGGCTTTTATGCTTTTGTAAGATCCAGTCTGGGAAAAGCAATTCTGCCAATTGGATTATTTATAGTAGCCCTGTGGATCATCCATGCTTTTGTGATTGATTTTGACGATTTGTTCACTTCAATTACCACCACCTATAGTCCCATTGCGATTTTATCAGTTTTTTTTGCATCTGAATCCTTTCTTGGCTTGATTCCTCCAGAAATTTTTATTGCCTGGGCGGATAAAACCGAATCGCCTATTTTTTACCTGTCATTATTGGCGGTGTTATCCTATGTAGGTGGGATTATTTCCTATTTTATTGGGAGAGGCATTGCGATCATGCCATCGATGTATGCCTATCTGGAGGTAAAAATGCAAAAGCATGTAAAAATGATTCGAAAATGGGGAGGTTTCTTAATAGTAGTAGGTGCCTTGTTACCGATTCCATTTTCTTTAACCAGTATAGCTGCAGGTTTAATTAAATATGAATTTAAGAATTACCTGCTATTTGGTTTGCTTCGTTTTTTGAGATTTTACTTATATGCTGTCCTGATCTTTAGCGTTATTTAAACTTTAAACACTCTTAGAATCTCAGTAAGAACTTGGTAAAAAAAAACAGGAAACGATCGAAACCCTTTCCTGTCTTTAAAATTTATTTTAGTCTTTATTCGAAGCCAATCTTATGCAGCGCATCATGACTCACTTTAATTGCCTCAAGTGGTTTCATGTTAAAGGTTCTGTCCTGCTCAACAAAATAATACTTCATCCCAGACTTATCTTTTCCGCTTAGAATCTTCGTAAAATCTATCGTACCATTTCCTACCGGAGCAAATCTTCCCTGATCGTCCATATCTTTTACATGCCATAGCTTGAATCTATTCGGATATTTTTCAAAATAGGCCAGAGGATCAGCCCCTGCCTTGGTTACCCAATAAAGGTCCATCTGAAAATTGACATAGGCCGGATCTGTATTTTCTAATAAGTAATCAATGATCACCGTACCGTCCTTTCCTTTCATAAATTCAAAATCATGGTTGTGATACAATAGTTTTAAACCAGCTGCATCACATTTTTTACCCATCGTACTTAATATTTCAGCGAGTTCTTCAGCAGTTCCTTCCATACCCATTGATTTGGTTTCTGCGTAATACTTAAACATACCCATTGGTGGGATTGGTACTACAAAGTATTCAAAACCAGCAGCTTTGGCATCAGCAAACATCACATCTGCATTGTCTAAAGTCACTGAGGATTGATGCGTACTTACCGGAGTCAAACCCAATTCGTCCAAATATTTTTTAAAATCTTCCGGAGACATGTCATAATACATTCCATCTCTGTAACCTGCGGCTTCAATATTCTTATAACCGGTATCCGCCACTGTTTTAAGTGTTGCTTTAGCGTCTTTGGACATATCGTTTCTCACAGTATAGAGCGCGAGTCCACCAAACTGATCCTGAGCTACTACTGAGAATGATGTTAAAATTGCCAAACAGAACACAAAGAATGCAAGGCTGTTGTTTTTCATTAGTTGTTTCATAATTATATCTTGTTTTAGAACTTTAAAAATAGGAATAAATGTCTCAATAATTTAAAAACTCAATCTAAAATTAATGATTACTTTCACCGCCAAAATTGAGCAGTTTGAAAAAACCAAATTACCGCATTTTAATTATTATGGCATTCTTCGCCATTTATGTCATTTGGGGATCTACTTATTTACTGAATAAAATATTGGTAACTGAACTGCCTCCTTTGTTTCTGGCATCAATTCGCTTTGTAATTGCGGGTGTTATAATTTTTATCATCGCATGGTTTTTAAAATATGATCTTAGGATTTCGAAAAGGCAGTTTATCAATACGCTTATTGCTGGTTTTTTGTTTTTGGTCTATGGAAACGGTGTCTTTGTCTGGGCCTTGCAATATGTAGACAGTGGTTTTGGCGCTTTATTGGCTTCAACTCAGCCGTTATTTGTTCTTTTTCTGATGAAATTAATGTATGGCCAAAAGATTTTACCCAAAGCTATTTTAGGTGTATTTTTTGGCGTTTTCGGAATGATTCTTTTGGTGAATCAACAAGGATTGAGTTTTAATGAAAATAGTTTGGTTGGCATCATCATGATCTTTTCTTGCATTCTCTGTTGGAGCTATGCCAGTGTTTTTGTTTCAAAACATGAATTGCCAGTCAATCAGTTTGTGAGTGCTGCCTATCAAATGTTATCCGCAGGAATCCTGCTGCTCCTGGCAAGTCTGTTGTTTGGTGAAACGTGGATTGCTCCTGATCAATGGAGCTCTTCTGCAAAAGTATCTATGCTATTATTAATTGTATTCGGCAGCATTGTTGCCTTCACATCATTTAACTACCTGTTAAAAGTGGTTCCACCGGAAAAAGTAGCTACTTCCGCCTACGTGAATCCTGTAATTGCATTGATCCTAGGTTGGTATGTGCTGGACGAAAAAATATCGCTGCAATCAATTATTGCGGCCGTGATTCTCTTAACGGGCGTTTATTTTATCAATAGAAAAAAACGCCTATTCAAGAAATAATTTTGATAGCAGAAAGGAATAAGGTAAATTCGAGGGCAATATCAAACCTATGGATTACTTTACTATCACTGCTGTTTTAGTCAGCATTTCAGCCATTTTCGGATATATTAATGTGCGGTTTTTAAAATTACCAAACACAATAGGGCTGATGCTGATCACCATACTTTTCACCTTGGCCATCTTCGCCTTTAGTTTTTATGATAGCGCCTTGCTGAACGCTGAAAAATACATCATTACACATATAGATTTCAAGGAGGTTTTGTTAGATATCATGCTGAGTTTCCTGCTATTCGCAGGTGCTTTACATACTAATTTTAATCAGCTAAAAGTTCAGAAATGGCCTGTTTTTGCCTTCTCAACCCTGGGTGTTGTTTTTTCGACTTTTCTGGTTGGTTTTGCGATGTTTTACCTATTACCGCTTCTTGGGATGCAGGTAAAACTGGTCTATTGTTTATTATTTGGGGCATTGATCTCGCCAACTGACCCCATTGCGGTCTTGAGTATTTTAAAAAAAGCAGGGGCTCCTAAAAAGCTGGAAACCAAAATTGTAGGAGAATCGTTATTTAATGATGGAGTAGGTGTAGTTGTTTTTTTAACCATTTATAACATTGCCAAATTTGGAACTGAACAAGTGGATAGCGTAGATGTTATTAAATTATTCAGTCAGGAGGTTTTCGGTGGTGTGGCCCTTGGCTTATTTTTAGGGTGGATAACCTTTAAGCTAATGAAATCCATTAATGATTATGATATTGAAGTGATTATCACCTTGGCAACCGTTATGGGAGGTACTGTGCTGGCACATAAGTTCCATTTGTCGGCTCCTTTAGCCATGGTAACGGCTGGTCTGGTTGTTGGAAATGATACCGTACGGAATTCTGCCATGTCAAAGATCACAGAAAATTACGTAGATAAATTCTGGGAATTGATCGATATTTTAATGAATACCATCTTATTTGTATTAATCGGTATGGAAATACTGGTTTTATCTTTTGAGTTAAACTATTTTATTGCTGGATTAATTGCTGTGCCTGTGGTATTGATTTGCAGATACTTATCATTGATCCTTCCTGTAAAATTCTTTGAAAAGAAACTCAAATTTGTCCCTAAAACAAATTTGATTATGACCTGGGGAGGATTGAGAGGTGGAATTTCTATTGCATTGGCACTGGGCCTGACCCAGGAAATGCATCGCGATCTGTTTTTAGTCATCACCTATGTAGTTGTGGTCTTTTCTATCATTGTGCAAGGCCTTACTGTCGGAACTCTTGTAAAAAAGGTGACCAAAGACCTTGATCCTTCTTATTTGGATTGAGAAATGATGAAGTGCAGCATGATAAATCAGTAACAATGATACAATCCACTATTTTTTGAATAAGCGAATACATAGAATCTCTTTTGTTAATCCTGAAAAATTTCCGTTTTTTTATGGCTATATCGTACTTTTTATTGGAAGTGTGGGCGTTCTAGCCAGTATTCCGGGTCAAACTGTAGGAGTTTCTGTATTTACAGACCCCGTGAAAGATGCCCTTGGTCTCAGTAGAAATCAATTTAGTAATGCCTATATGATAGGTACTTTAATAAGTGCCTTTTTTGTGAGTAAAGCAGGTGTTTTGTTTGATCGTTTTGGAGCGAGGTATGTAGCTTTTTTTGCGGCCTTTTTTCTTGGAATTTCTCTGTTATTATGTTCCGTGTCAGTTGAAATCAGCCAGGCCTTTGCATCTTTTTTAGCCCTTGAATCATGGATGATTCCGTTTAGTGTAATGACGATACTCTTTTTCTGTATTCGTTTTACGGGACAAGGTGTGTTAACCATGGCTTCCAGAAATATGATTATGATCTGGTTTGATAGAAACAGGGGCAAGGTGAACTCTATCAGCAGTATTGCGGTAAGTCTGGGTTTTTCAAGTTCTCCCATTTTAATCAACAAACTGATCAACGATCACGGCTGGGAATTCAGCTGGCAGATGATGGCAATTTCCCTGTTTATTTTTAGTTTTTTAATTCTGTTGTTTTACAGAAACAGACCCGAAGATTACAATCTTAAACCCGATGGATATCTCAAAGCAATGAAGAAAGTTAAATTGCAACAAGTTGAGAAAAACTTCACTTTGATAGCGGCAAAAAAAACCAGGGCTTTCTGGACGTTCGGATTAGCACTGGCATTTAACAGTTTTTTTATCACTGGCTTTACATTTCATGTGGTCTCCATTTTTACAAATCAAGATTATTCACGTTCACAGGCCATAGCCATTTTTGTACCAATTTCCATAATTGCTATATCCGTTTCTACGCTTTGCAATATTTTAAGCGATCATATAAAACATACCATTTTCTTATACCTTATGCTGGGGAGTGGAGCACTGGCCTCATTAGGCTTGTTATTCTTGGCCCAAACCTGGGGCGTCTATTTATTGATCATAGGACTAGGATGCTATAGTGGTTTGTTTGCTGTTGTGAATGCCGTCACATGGCCGCGTTATTATGGTAGAAAACACTTAGGAGCAATCACTGGAAAAGTAATGAGTTTTCTGGTAATTGCCAGCGCAATTGCCCCTAGTATGTTTAGCCTGAGTTTTACTAAATTGGGCTCATATAGTTACATCAGTTACCTCACATTGGCATTTCTCGTCATTCTGTTATTCGCTTCATTTCAAGCGAAAAACCCCCAACATTCATAGACTTTTTGTATTTGAGCCTTACACAATCACTTTTTACTGGAATTGAATATTTCAAATTCAACTTTACTTTAAATAGCGCAACGAGTTGATGAATAGTATTTTAACATAATTTTAGAATTGGTATCTATAAGCGTTAAATATTTGATGAAAAAGAAAAGTCTTATCCTAATTCAAAAATGAGATCCCTACTTTTAAAAGACAATTAATTCAAAATTATATCATGAAAAACTCAAAATTTAGCTTGGTATTGCTATGTCTTCTGGTCTCAGCAGTATCGATAAAAGCACAAAACATTACGCAACCCAGAGCAAGTCAGCAAGTTATGGATTGTATATGATTCCAGGAGAAAATGAATTCCAGCTTCTGTTTTCAAGATACTACCAGTCCTGGGGTTCCAATGCGCCTTCAGAAGATGACATCGTCTTAAAAGTATCTGTAAATCCAATGACAATTGATGGCCGGGAATGGCTGAGCTATGATTTTATTGAAAGAGGCAGTAAGAGTCTAACAGCAGCTTTACAATGGGATACGGTAAGCGTGCCTTTTAAAATAGCATATGATGTGAACAAAATAGTGGTTGATAATGCACGAGCTGAACTCAAAGGATTAGCAGGATTTGGCCAGGGATATAATCAGGCGGCATCTTATTGCTTGCGAAATGACTATAATCTGGAAGAAGCCATGACATGGATTGATCAATCGATTGGTGCCGGTAAATCATTTCAAAATTTATCGGTAAAATCAGGATTGCTGGCCAAGCAAGGTAAAAAAGAGGCGTCAGATGAAGTTATGGAAGAAGCACTCACAATGGCAAATGGCAATCAATTAAATCAATATGGATACCAGCTATTAGGTGCCGGGGACGCCAAGGGAGCCATTGAAATCTTTTCTATGAATATTAAAAAGAATCCTGATCACCCTTTTATTTGGGGATTTACAGATAGCCTTGGTGAGGCTTATCTCGCTGACGGAAATAAGAAAATGGCACTTAAATATTATAAAGAAGCCAAAACAAAAGCACCTGAAGGTCAATATGCCTATTTAGATGGCGTCATTGCAGGAATTGAAGCCATGTAAAAAGGACAACGACTTTCAATCAAATTTAGAATTTAATAAAACCGCATGCTTGCATGCGGTTTTATTTGACTTATTATTTTGTTTCAAATCAATACTTTTTATAAAACGTGTAACAAAATCGCCATAGGTCCGTCTGTTTAAGATATATTATTAAAAACAAACTATGAAAAAGTTCAACTCAATTCTCTTTTTATCCATAATAGGATTCCTATTTGCATCTTGTAATACGGACGATTCTGATCAATTTGATAAAGAGCTTATCCCGCTGTTTGACCAATCTGTGACATCTATGATCCATGGAGATGAAAATAAATCCTGGCACATAACAGAAGTTATCAATGTGTATTATCAAAGCAATTATGATTTAGAGATTGATCTTGACTGTGTTAAGGATGATGTCTACACCTTTTCATCACAATCTGAAAATGTAACAATAGACCTTGGTGATGACCGTTGTTTTGGACAAAACGATGATGGTATTTTTACGGCAGATATTGAAATATTCCAATCGAGACTATTATACTTCAACGATACAGTAATTTTGGAATATGTAAGTGGTTATGTAAATAATGAAGGGACAGCTTCAGGATCTTCCCAACGATGGTATAGGTTGGCTGAAATATCTGAAGACAGGATGGTATTCCATAGAGAAGGAGGAAGGTATATTGGTGAATACAGACAGGCTTTGGTTTTTGAAAAAATACCTGAATAAATCATTGTAATTTATGCGGACAACCTCCTTATTAATTCACTATATTTAGACATAAATTTAATTAGGATATATGAATAGTAATTATTCAAATGGCCTTAAAAAGTGCACAAACCTGAATCAACTTTTCAAGTGGAATTCATGCTTCTCAAAAGCAAAAACTTTTATACCCTATCTATTCTTTTTTATTTTTTTGCATTCCATTCAGGGGCAAAAAAAGAACGCTGATTACCGACTTAATATTCGAAAAACCAATGCGGTTATAACTATTGATGGAATCGTTGACGAAGAGGCCTGGCAAGAAACAGACGTAGCCAATGATTTCTTTATGGTCTTGCCGGAAGATACAGGAAAAGCGGAACAACAATCAGAAGTTCGTATGTGTTACGATGATAAGCACATTTATTTGGCAGCTGTCTTTTACCACAATCCACCGGGCCCGTATTATGTTGAATCATTAAGAAGGGATTTTTCTTTTGGGAAAAATGATAATTTTTTATTGTTCTTGGACCCTTTTAACAACCAAACCACCGGGTTTTCTTTTGGAGCCAACGCAGCTGGAGCTCAATGGGACGGCACTATGAATAACGGAAGTAATGTTGATCTTAACTGGGATAGCAAATGGATATCTAAAGTAAAGCAAGACAAGGATAAATGGGTAGTGGAAATGGCGATTCCATTTAAGTCAATACGTTATAAAAAAGATGTCAAAGAATGGGGGATCAATTTTAGCAGATTAGATTTAAAATCAAGTGAAAAATCAAGCTGGACTCCTGTTCCAAGGCAATTTTCAACATCCACCTTGGCCTATTCAGGTGTTTTAGTTTGGGATGAAGCACCACCACCTACCGGTGTGAATTTTTCTTTAATTCCTTATGTTTTAGGAAGTGTTAATGCTAATAATATAGAAGGAAGTAACACAGATTATGAAACCAAAATAGGCGGTGATGTAAAATTTGCCTTGACCTCATCATTGAACCTCGATTTGACAATTAACCCTGATTTTTCACAAGTTGAAGTAGACCAGCAAATTGTTAATCTTGATCGCTTCGAATTATTTTATCCTGAAAAAAGACAGTTCTTTCTTGAAAATGCTGATTTGTTTGCCAGTTTTGGTTATTCCAATATCAGACCGTTTTTCTCAAGGAGAATTGGATTAGATGTACCCATTCATGCCGGGGTACGAGTTAGTGGTAATTTAAATGAAAACTGGCGTATGGGCCTCATGGATATGCAGACGGCCAGTGATGAAGAAACAGGTCTGCCAAGTCAGAATTTTGCAGCACTAACGTTTCAGAAAAAAGTGTTCAGTCAATCTAGTATCGGACTGATGTTTGTAAACAAGGAATCTACATCTTATCCAATAGATACAGAAGAGTACAGAGAATTATACCCTAAGTTCAACCGAAATCTGGGACTGGAATATAACCTGGCCTCCTATAATAATTTATGGACCGGAAAAGCCTTTGTCTTTAAATCATTTTCGCCGGACGATGAAGGCAACGGATTTACACAGGCAGCCAATATTGAATATAAAACACAGAACTGGAATTTTGGATTTAAGGAAGAATATGTCGCTGATGATTATAGAGCAGAGGTAGGGTTTGTTCCACGTACAGGGTACTTTAAGATCAATCCTTTTGTGGGATACCTATTCTACCCAGAAAAGAAATCTACTGTTTTAAGTCATGGTCCAAGAGCTACAAATATCAGCTATTTTAATGAAGATTTTAAAAACACTGATTACCTTAATTTATTGCAATACTATCTAAATTTCAGAAACAGAAGTTCTTTTAGAATGACCTTAATCAATGAATTTGTTGAATTACAAGAACCTTTTGATCCTACTGGTACTGGTAAGCCAGAATTACCAGCCGGATCGCAGCATTATTGGAATGCCCTTCGCCTGAATTATAATTCTAAACCTCAAAGTATGTTTACCTATAGCATCGGAACAAGAGTAGGCGGATATTACCAAGATGGCTCTTGGTTCAGTTTAAACAACGAACTGGGTTATCGATTTCAACCCTATGTTAGTTTGAGTTCGGTGATCAGTTATAACAATATTAAAATGCCGGCCCCATGGAATACTACTGAATTTTGGCTTATCGGTGCTAAAGCAGACATTACGTTTACTAATAAATTATTCTTTGCAACCCTGTTTCAATATAATGAACAAAGTAAAAATTTTAATCTAAATTCAAGATTTCAATGGCGTTATCAACCCGCCTCTGACTTATTTTTGGTCTATACCTATAATGACCAATTAGCCCCCTTCACAGATACAACCCAGACACTTACCTTAAAATTAGTTTATTGGTTCAATAAATAAGAATTGAGGTGCCAGGTCAATGGCTTTTTAAGCTAAAATACTCTCATGACCCGAATCCTTTACAAAAATACAAGAGCTTTTTGTTTTTTCTGACATTTCTTTTACAAATTCAAATTTGAGATCTTCATCCATACCAAATATATTCAGATCAGCATTTGGTGCGTTATTGACAACTGTATAGAAATCACCAAGATATACTTCGGTGATGGTTTGGGGTAAACGAGCCAGACTCGTTAACGTTTTTAGGAATTTTTTCGCAGTCTGTTCTTCATCCGGATTATTAACCACTGTGATGAGCCTGATGCGTGCGCCCCAGTTCATCTTCAGTTTATAAGCCACTAGTATTGAGAGATCTAGATTTCCGATATCCCATCCTAAATTCCAGTTTCCACGCCTGTCACTTACCCATACATTAATAGTATTACGCTGCCCCAATAAGGCAGTAGGGTGCGTCAAATACAACAAAACGCCAATTTCTAAACGAATACACTCTTTCATAACCGGCCTGAGTTCGGTTTCATAATTATCGTGATCCTGTAAATTTAAAAAGACAATATTAGGTCTGAAAAAGGCTCCTTGAAGGGCCTGGTTCCCATTATTAATACCCTTGGCAAACTCCTGGGTATGGATGACCGAAGAAGATGAAAACACTTCTTTTTGTCTGAATGCAGCAGAAATGGCTTCTAACTCTGAGGCCAAGGTGCTCGATGCTGAAAAAGGTTCTATTCCCAATAATTTGATAGAGCCTTTGGGTTTGGCAATATTTCTTAAAAACTCAAAGTTTCCTTTTAAACCACTGATATCTCTTACAGGAACCATCAAATTGGCCTTCCATGCCCTTTGCTGCATATTTTTCATTCCCCAGGTATGTTTAGCAGCCCATTCGGCAAAGGAAACAAATAAACCTGGTCTAACATCCTCGAAGGGTGTTTCCAGGTTTTGTCTTTGGAGATACCAATATACCATTAAAACGATCATGATAGAGATCAAACTGATGGTAGGGTTTATTATAAACATCGCAAATACAGACGAAAACAATCCGAACCAAGGTACCCATCTATCAATCTTAAAAATTGGACGATAACTGATCAAACCGAGGTTTTGCTCGATAATTACTACAATATTGATCATGGCATAGGTGATGAGAAAAAACAGTGTCACCAAGGGAGCAACAGCATTGATATTTCTTAACAGCAAGGTTGAGAAAATGAGTATACCGGTAACGATCATGGCATTTCTAGGTTGACCATTTTTACTTTGACCCTTTAAAAAATTAGAATAGGGCAGTACCTGATGCTCGCCCATGGCAAAAAGAATTCTGGAGGAACCGACAATCGAAGCCAACGCTGACGAAAAAGTAGCACCCAGGATTCCGGCAATGACCAATGGTCCAAAAAAGGCCTTATCAACCATGATATAATAATCATTTAGAAGTTCATTTTCTGTTGCACTTCGCGCAATCCAGAAAGCCAGCACCATATAAATCACAAAACTGACACCAATGGCCCAAAGGGTTCCACTCGGAATACTCTTTTTTGGAAATTCTAATTCACCAGACATATTGGCCCCGGCCATGATCCCCGTGGCCGCAGGAAAGAATACGGCAAATACAATCCAGAAATTACTACCACTAAAATTATTTTCTATAGATCCTTTGAATGACCCCCAACTTAATGCTTCACTTGTTGGAATAGTCATAGAGCCTTCATAAGCTGCAATCGTAATCGAAATCAAGGATAAGACAATGATTGCCATAATAATAAACTGTGTCTTAATGGCCAGATTTGCACTGATATAGGCAATCGTATAGAGAATTACAAATACACTAATATCGACCAAAAAGGCATTGTGTTCGGGAAAAATACCTAACCAGCCTTCTCTAAACCCAAAAATATACATGGTCACGGCCAGGCCTTGTGAAATGTATCGGGGAATTCCTAAACTACCACCAACTTCAAGACCTAAGGCCTGAGAGACAATGGCATAGGCACCCCCGGCTCCAATTCGTATGTTCGTGGTAATTGCCGACATCGAAAGTGCTGTACATAAGGTGATTAGAAAAGAAATAATAATGATTAACCAGGCTCCGAGCAGGCCGGCATTTCCCACTACCCAACCCAACCGCAGGTACATGATTACACCTAATATGGTGAGTAGGGTAGGCGTAAAAACACCTCCGAAGGTTCCGAATTTTTTAATGGTTTTTGATTCGTTGATCATAAAAGTCTGATAGTGATTTGGAGAAGTAATTTACTAATTTAAATGATAAAGTAGTTTTAATATATTTATTACAAATTTGATTATTTCATTGCCTTATTATAGAGACCACCAGACCACAAAAAATTTCTGCAAGCTACCATCTGGAAATTTGATCCAGCATAAAGGTGCTTTATTGTTTTGTATAAGCCGCCTAATGACTTTCATATAAGTATCAAATGGCAGCCAATCCACTCCGTTATGTACATCTTGTAACCAATCAAATTTGTTCGGAATAAAAAATTCACATGTCTCAAATTGCTCCATGCGAGAATGATGTACATAAAATCCTCTAAGACATTCCTTATTGACCAGTTTATAATCAATTTTGGTTTTATAAGGAGTAAATAATTGAGCTTTAAAGCACACTCTTTGCTTTACCTTGTTTGCTTCAATTCCCAGACTGTTTAACAGAGGCTTTGTATATGGATTATGCAATAAAGGGAATTGCTTCTCAGCTAGTTTGGCGAGTTTCTTTTTTAGCGTGTCATTTCTGTTGGGACCAATCCAATGTTCAATTTCATTCTTGCCGATGGATGGATCATACAGGTAAAACTTAAAAACAATTTCAAGATGAATTGGAACTCCATCTTGCATAAGAAGGCAATCAATTTCTCCAACTGTCGTTGTACCGTTTTGAATCTGTTTATTGCTCAATAGAATCTGTACTTTTACCATCTGTTCTAATTCACTGATTACAAACTGTTCAACCCTTTTTCCGAGCAATAGATTGTCTGGAATTAATCCGTTAAATTCAAGGAGGGACTTGCTTGGAATGGTCAATTGTTCAAGTCCGAATTCGAGATGATCCGTCCATAACTCTGCTGTTTTTGCATAGCCTTGGTATTGCAGCCCTATTGAATTATTTACCGTCATAATCTACTAAGATATAACTCTAAAAAACAGCAATTAAATCTTATGTAATTTTTAACTATATTTTTTATTCTTCAACAATCTCATTTAAGTATATTTGCCGCCATAATAAAAAAATCTATTGATATGAAAGCTTTCTTTTTTGCCTTTTTAATGGTCCTGTTTGTTTCATGTGATTCTGATGAAGCATCCATCGATGTTGACTATAGAACTGAAAATGAATTGGAAATTCAGGATTATATTAGTAAAAACAATCTGGATGCCAAAGCCACCGGATCAGGGTTACATTATGTAATCGATGAACAGGGTGAAGGCGCTGAAATAAATCTAAATTCTGATGTTTCATTACGATACAAAGGAATGCTTACTGATGGTACCGTGCTTTTGGAAAATAATGAAGAAGGCGTGTCAATAGTTTTAAGAAATGAAATAACCGGTTTGGTAGAGGGGCTTCAGCTTTTTAATGAGGGTGGAAGCGGTACCTTACTGATTCCTTCTCATTTGGCTTATGGAAGTAATGATTATGGCGAAATTCCTGCAGGTTCAGTGATTATTTTTGAAGTAGAACTAATCGATTATGATGCTGAAAACAAGGTTGAAATATTAAAATATGTTTCGGATAATGAATTGCAGGCTGTTGAAAGTGATTCAGGTTTGTTTTATGTTATTGACGAGCAAGGAACTGGAGCATTCCCTGAAGCAGAATCTGTGGTAACAGTTGTTTACAAGGGATCTTTAACCAATGGAGATGTATTTGATGAAAGCGATGAAAACGGGATTACGGCGCAACTTAATAAATTTATTCCTGGCTGGATAGAAGGAATTCAATACTTCAAAGAAGGTGGAAAGGGACAACTTTTGATCCCTTCGTCCTTGGCCTACGGTAGATTTGGAAGTGGGAATGATATTCCAGGTGGTGCAGTGCTTATTTTTGAAGTAAATCTGGTAAGCGTTGACTAGAGAACTATTTTAGTTTTGCATCTTGATATGGGTATGAATCAACCGTATAGAAAATTCCTATATTTGTTGAAATCAGATCTATATTATGAAAAAACTAGTACTCTTTGCATCGTTTTTATTCCTTTTCATAGGATGTGTTGACAAAGATCAACAAGAAGAAACCACTGAGAATTTATTCGATGGCATTGATGCCTCCATTAAACCTGGTGATGATTTCTTTAGCCATGTGAATAAATCCTGGTACGAACAGGCAGTCATTGCCGAAGATCAGGTAGGCGTGGGAGCTTACAGATTTCTCAATATTCCTCAGAAGAAATTACTGCAAAAAATTCTGGCTGAAGTTTCCTCAGAATCCCATCCCAAAGGGAGTGTTGAGCAATTAGTAGGTGATTTTTATGCCTCTGGTATGGATACGCTGGAAATTAACAAAAGAGGCTTGGAGCCAATTCAGTATATGCTTGAGGATATTGATGGCATTAAAGATCTTTCTGCATTAATGGCTTATGTCACCAAGCAGCTTCAAATAGGAGATTATTCCATCATGTATCCCTATATTTCTCCGGATCAAAAAAACAGCACAGTAAATATTGCTCATTTTGTTCAGACAGGATTGGGTCTTCCTGACAGAGATTATTATTTCAGAAAAGATTCATCAGCGGTAAATATTCAGCAAGCTTATAAAGAATATGTAAGCACTCTATTTTCCCTGGCCAATGTAGCGGAGGTAGAAAAAATGTCAGCATTTGTGTATGACTTGGAGATACAATTGGCTGCATCACATAAAACCAGGGTAGAGAGAAGAGATGTTCAGGCCAATTACAATAAATTATCAGTAGAAGATCTTGATAAAAAACACCGCAATATTGGATGGAAACAGGTTTTAAACAATCTTGCCATTGACACGGACTCAATTGATATAAGTCAACTTGCCTATTATGACAAACTTGATCAGCTTCTCATTTCCGTTTCTTTAGAACAATGGAAAGCATATTTAAAGGCCAATACTCTTGGGTCTTTTTCAAATGTAATGAGCCGGGAATTTGAAGATGCTACTTTTAATTATAGCAAGATAATTTCAGGACAGGCAGTGAATAAATCGAGAGAAGAGTTAATGGTGCAAAGAGTGGACCGTCAAATTGGTTTTGCTTTGGGGCAGTTATATGTGAAGCGTCATTTTAGCGAAGAAGCCAAAAAAAGAGCCCTGGAATTGGTAAATAATTTTCAAAGAGCCCTTGAAAAAAGAATCACCGAGCTTGATTGGATGAGCGACAGTACCAAAGTGAAAGCCAAAGAAAAACTATTCGCAATTAATAAGAAAATTGGATATCCTGATGTTTGGAGAACTTATGAAGTAAGCATAGAAAGAACTACGTTTTTTGAAAACGTACTTGCCTTAAGAAAAGATAAATTTAATTATAACCTTGCAAAATTAAATAAAGCACCAGATCGAAACGAATGGTTTACAACTCCATCCACGGTAACTGCTTATTACAATCCTTCTATGAATGAAATTGTATTTCCGGCAGGTATATTACAAGCTCCTTATTTTGATCTCTCCGCTGATGATGCCGTCAACTATGGTGGAATAGGTATGGTCATAGGTCATGAATATACACATGCTTTTGATGATCAGGGAGCTCAATTTGACAAGGAAGGAAACCTGAAGAATTGGTGGACAGCTGAGGACTATGAGAAATTTAAAGAAAGAACTCAACTGGTGATAGATCAATACAATGGATTTACTGTATTGGATACCGTGCATCTCAATGGAGCCTTAACACTGGGTGAAAATACGGCAGACAACGGAGGAATTGCCATAGCCTTTGAAGCCTTTCATATGACAGAACAGGCAAAAGACACTGTTAGAATCAATGGGTTTTTACCTAATGAGCGATTTTTTCTTTCGATTGCTAGAATCTGGAGGGTAAAAACAAGGGATGAATATTTAAGAAATTACGTTGCCACTGACCCTCATTCGCCTCCAAAATGGAGAGTTAACGGACCCTTGATGAATTTTACGCCATTTTACACAACTTTTGACCTGCAACCTCAGGATCTAAATTATAAACCAGAAGAAGAACGAATTACTATTTGGTAACCGTTAAAGGTGCAACTAAGCATTAAATAGCTTGTTGACGCGTTGCTTATAGGTTTGGCCAATAGGTATCTTATGTTCATTTATAATAATACGATTGCCTTCGATAAATCTTATCTTATCGATCGCTATAATAAATGACTTATGAACTCTTAAAAAATTACCATCGTTCAGTATAGATTCATAATATGATATTTTTTCATGACTCACAATCATTTCATCATTCAAAAACAATTTTGTGTAATTTCCATAAGCCTCAATGTATAATAGATCATCAAAATCTATTTGATGGTGTTTTTTATCCCCTTTTACAAAAAAACGGATCGAGGCATCTGATTTGCCGGAAATCTCTTTGACAGTTGTATTCGAAGTTTGTTTTTCCGAAATTTTATTAACGGCTTTCACCAAACGGTCAAAGCTGAATGGTTTTAATAAATAGTCAACAACATTCAATTCAAAGCCTTCTAGAGCATGTTCTTTATAAGCTGTTGTAATAATGGTTTTTGGTGGATTACTCAACGTTTTTAAAAAGTCTAGTCCGCGTAATTTAGGCATGTTTATATCCAAAAACATAAAATCTACAGTGTTTTCATTCAAATACTGCATTGCCTCCATAGCATTATAACAATTCTTTTCCAATTGTATATGTGGCAACATACCGCAGAATTCTTCTATAATTTCATGGGCTAAGGGCTCATCATCAATTATTATATACTTAAGCATGTTTAGGGGTTTTTAATGTAGTTGTATAAATATCATTCTTTGCTTCAACAAGGAGCTCATAATTTTTATCGTAATTTAATAAAAGTCTTCTTTTTAGGTTCTTCAAACCGATTCCGTTTGATTCTTCGAGTTCATTTGGATCAAAATTATTCTCTATATCAAAATGTATAAATCCGTCTTGTTGATACAATTCAATATGAATAAAGGCATTTTCCGCCAGCGTTTCCACCCCGTGCTTAAAGGCATTTTCCAAAAGAATAATATACAATAACGGAGCTACAGATATACTAGGATCTATGTCATGCTTAAAGGTGATTTCAACAGACTTTTTATAACGAATTTTATGTAATTCTATATAATTATTCAAATAGTCAATCTCATCCTGAAGCTTTACGGTTTCCTTTTCTCCTTCATAAATGGTATAGCGCATCATATCAGATAACTTCAAAATTACCTCAGGGGCCTGCTTGGAGTTTTTAACCGTAAGGGCGTAAAGATTGTTTAAGGTATTAAAGAAAAAATGGGGATTAATCTGTGTTTTTAATAATGACAATTCTGTTTTCGCTTTTTCCGCTTTTAGGTTTTGAACCCATTTCCATTGGTCAAAAATCCATATTAAAAACAAAACAGGAATCGGAAAAAAGAAAATAACAATAGGGAAGTCCTCCTTTATTTTCAAATAAGCTTCCACATCTCCTGAAAAAAGTCTTAAGTAGATAAAATACAAAAATAAAGGAGCATAAATCAGGGTAATCAATTTCCAATATTTTTTTATAAAGGAAGGAATCAACAGAAAGGCCAATCCAAACCAAAATCCCATCAAAAGAATAAATGTAATTGGGTTGTCTGGTATGTCCATTATTGAGTCAATAGTCAAGGCAGTAAAAAAGAGAATAATGATACCAAGGACCTTTACTACTGTTTCCTTTTTGTTTTTCAAATATTTGAAATAATAACTGGCAAAGCCAATAACCAACCCCCAAAACAAGGTAAAATAATTGAACACGATATGACTGTCTTCAGGGATTATAATAAAACCAATGCGTTCTAACAAATAGAATATGGGTATAATAATCAGTCCAATTAAAAATGCTTTGTACTTATCTAAAAATTTAATCATAGGTCAAAAGTAATCAAGTTTAACTCCCTTGACAAGCAAGTTGACACACACTATGCTAATTGACATGAACACATCAATTTTCAGGGTGAACTTGATTGATACTTATTTTAAGTCGATATAGCCTCCTAATAATACTATATATCATATTAATTAGAATGCACTTTCTCTTCATTTTATGTTTGTGTCAAATAAATAAAATCAAAATTATGAGAACTCTAATTAACAATCAATACAAGTATAAATTAATCAAAACAAGTAGTACCAGTTGGAATACCAAAAGACGATTCAAATAAAAACACAACGAAGAATAACACCAATAATACAAATCGAAATATCACGTAACAAATAATAAACTATTTAACCAGAAACAAAATGAAACACAAAATATTAAGTCTAATTTTCGCAATTAGTATTTTCGCGGCCAATGCCCAAATGTCAATTCCACAACAAACAAACATTGATAAAATCTTCTCAAGATGGGATGCTAAAGATGCTCCAGGAGGAACCGTAGGAATCATAAAAGATGGAGAATTGATTTTTACGAAAGGATATGGAATGGCTAACCTGGACTATAACATTCCAAACGAACCTAAAACTGTTTTTACTATAGCTTCAACCTCAAAACAATTTACTGCAGCATCAATCATTCTGTTGTCAGAACAAGGTAAGTTATCATTGGAAGATACATTGATGAAATTTTTTCCAAAATTTCCAGCGTATGCCAATGAAATTACTATTCAACACTTATTAAACCATACGAGTGGAATAAGAGATTATATTATCTTGGCGAGGCTTTCTGGTTTAACAGTTGATGATTATTATACGAATGAAATCGTAGAGAAATTATTGACAAATCAACAAGAGTTAAACTTTACTCCTGGCGATGAATATTTGTATAGTAATTCAGGATATTGGCTACTTGGCCAAATTGTTGAAAAAGTAAGTGGTTCTACATTGGCAGAATTTGCAAAGAAAAATATTTTTGATCCTTTAGAAATGCATGATACCCATTTTCATGATAATCAGAATCAAATTGTTAAGAACAGAGCAACTGGATATAGACCTGATAGAAAAGGTGGATATTATATTTACAATACAACCTTAAATATGATTGGTTCTGGAGGTTTAAAAACTAATGTAACTGATCTTGTAAAATGGGATGCTACATTCTATAATTCGAATTTGTTCACTCCAGGTTTTTGGGATAAAATGACTGAAAATGGAATCTTGAATGA
>NZ_JBPCUJ010000163.1:0-9676 GCF_051011215.1 Lutimonas sp. | reverse complement strand
GGGTTGAATTTCCCATCGAAAAGTAATTGAACATTACTGCTGTCAGCAGTAGCTTCTTCAATATCCGCTGTTAAATTAAAAGGGAATTTTTCGTTGGCCGAGCCCAGCACAATTTTATTTGGAGATTCAACCTGTTCTAATTTTAATTCAATTTCCGGCATTCCTTTCAATGCGAAAAGAAAAGATTCGTTTCCAGCTTCAAACTTATCAATGTTCGTAGGCATGATATGTTCAAAATTTTCAACATTTGACAGATAATCAAAAATCTCTTTATTAGATTTTTGTACGGTAACTTTAGGACTTTCTAAATTCATTTTTATTTGGCATTCCATTCACCCGGATCTTCTCTCCAGGCTTTTAAGGTTGTAACTTGCTTGGTACTGATAAAATTAGTTTCCAGTGCTTGTTCTATTAAATTCTCATAATCGCTCAGAGTCGTCAGATCAACATGTGCTTCCTTAAAATTCTTTTCAGCAACAGGAAACCCATAATTGAAAATTGCAACCATACCAATGACTCTGGCACCGGCTTCCTTTAAGGCATTTACTGCATTTAGACTGCTTTTTCCGGTACTGATAAGATCTTCAACTACCACAACATTCTGACCGCTATCTAAAAAACCTTCAATTTGGTTTTGTCGCCCGTGTTTTTTTGGTTCTGGCCTCACGTAGATAAACGGAATGCCAAGTTCCTGAGCCACAAGGACTCCAATAGCGATTGCTCCTGTAGCAACTCCTGCAATCACATCAGGTTGACCGTGTTTTTCTGAGATGATTCTTGCCAAATTTTCTCTCACAAAATTTCTAATCATCACATACGAAAGGGTGACTCTGTTGTCACAATAAATGGGTGAATTCCACCCAGAGGCCCAAGTAAATGGCTGGTCAGGTTGCAATTTTATCGCTTTTATCTGTAAAAGCAATTCAGCTGTCTTTTTTGCTGTATTTTTGTCAAAAATCATAGTGCAAATGTATGCAATTTTTAAGAATGATACTTCAATTATTTTAACAGATGATGGAAATATTTTAAGTGAGGATAATTGTTTTTTATGGAATGATTTTAATCGATTGGAGGAGATAAATAATTTGATTTCAAAATCAATGACTACAGTGTATTTATTTCACAAGAATTTAGAATTCATGTGGTGCTCATTTCAAAAATTGTATCAGGTAATTGAAGCGGGCGGAGGTATCGTCACCAACCAAAAGGACAACGTACTTTTTATTTTCAGACATGATAAATGGGATCTTCCCAAGGGTAAGATTGAAAAAGGAGAGACCAAAGAAAGTGCTTCTGTAAGAGAAGTGGAAGAAGAGTGTGGTCTTAAAAATGTAGATCTTCTGGGCTACTTCAAAACAACCTATCATATTTATGAGGAGCGAGGTGTGGAGATATTAAAAGTTTCTTATTGGCATCACATGTATTCTGAAGAGCTTATATTGATACCTCAATTGGAAGAAGGAATCACTGATGTAGCATGGGTCGATCAGAAAGACATTCCAAAATTGATGCAAAATACCTACCCAAACATCGTCTTTCTGATGGAGATGTACGCAATGAAGAACCAACAATAAGACGTTTAATTGGTTTATTAAAAGAAGTTTATAGTATATTTGCCGCTTTTTTAATTGAAAGCTTTTTAATTTAAGAACATGACTGAGTTTATTAGCAAAAGATTACCGAATGTAAAGAACGATGTATTGTCAGGTATAACAGTGGCACTGGCCCTGGTGCCTGAAGCAGTGGCATTTGCATTTGTGGCGGGAGTTGATCCTTTGGTGGGTTTATACGCAGCCTTTATGGTAGGGTTGATAACTTCTGTTTTTGGTGGTAGACCAGGAATGATTTCAGGAGCCACCGGCGCCTTGGCAGTTGTCATGGTGAGTCTGGTAGCTCGAGGGAATGAAATGGGAGCGCCCGGCGAGAACTTAGGGTTATACTACTTATTTGCGACCGTCATATTGATGGGTTTTATTCAGATTTTAGCAGGACTTCTTAAATTAGGAAAATTTGTGAGGTTGATTCCACATCCTGTGATGATGGGATTTGTAAATGGCTTGGCTATTGTCATATTTCTCTCTCAGTTGGGTATGTTTAAGAAAACAATTGATGGAGATAAAGTATGGCTTCAAGGAAGTGAGCTCTATTTAATGGCTGCCTTGGTTGGGCTTACTATGTTGATTATGTGGGGATTGCCTAAGATAAAGCTCACAAAGAAATTACCTGAAGCTTTGATAGGTATATTAGTGGTGTCGACCATCGCCATTGTTTTTAATTTTGATGTTGCAACAGTGGGCTCGTTTATCAGAGATGGTGGAGGTGAAGGTCTTAAAGGTGGACTTCCGATGTTTCAACTTGAGTTGTTTTCTAAAGTTCCATTTAATATGGAAACCATTCAGTTTATCTTACCCTATGCCATTATTTTGGCTGCAATCGGTTTGATAGAATCATTGATGACCTTGAATTTAATTGATGACCTGACGGATACACGGGGTAATGGAAATAAAGAATGTGTAGCTCAGGGTAGTGCCAATATTGTAACCGGCCTGTTTGGAGGTATGGGAGGATGTGCCATGATCGGGCAATCTATTATTAACATAAAGTCGGGTGGTAGAACAAGATTGTCGGGAATTGTAGCTGCATTAATGTTACTGGCCTTTATTTTGTTCGGATCGTCATACATAGAACAAGTACCCATTGCCGCTTTGGTAGGTGTGATGTTTATGGTGGTTATCGGAACTTTTGCATGGAGTAGTTTCAGGATCATGAATAAAGTACCACGATCGGATGTTTTTGTGATTATTTTGGTGTCGGCACTAACGGTAATTTTTGATTTGGCAATAGCTGTATTTGCCGGTGTCATTGTAAGTGCTTTGGTGTTTTCTTGGGAAAATGCAAAGAAAATTCGAGCCAGAAAAAGAATGAAAGATGATGGAACCAAAGTGTATGAAATCTGGGGCCCCTTATTTTTCGGTTCTATATCGGCCTTTAACGAGAAATTTGATATCAAAAACGATCCTGAGAATGTAGAAATTGATTTTGTCGAATCAAGGGTGAGTGACCATTCAGCATTAGAAGCCATTCTTAATTTGGTAAAAAAGTATGAAGCCGAAAACAAAAAGATTCATTTAAAGCATTTGAGTGAAGAGTGCAAGGCTCTATTGTATAAGTCAGATCCAAAATTTCATCAGGTAATTATCAATGATATTGATGACCCTCGTTATCATTTGGCTGCAAATCCGGAAGAATTTCCAAAAAGCTTATCGGAGTATCACTTATAGGATAGCTCCTATTTGGCCACTACTGATTGCGGAACCAACATGGATACATCTCCATGATTGATGATGATATCCCTTACAATACTTGAGCTGATATAAGAAGTGTCCGCGCTGGTTAAAAGAAATATAGTTTCTATTTCGGACATTTTTCGGTTGGTCTGCGCAATGGCTTTTTCGAACTCAAAATCTGCAGGATTTCGGAGGCCTCTTAAAATGAACTGACTTCCTACTTTTTTGCAATAATCAATGGTAAGTCCTTGATATGTATCGACAACGACTTTTGGCTGATGCGCATAGGTCTTTTCAATAAATTCTCTCCGTTGATCTAAATTAAACATATATTTTTTTGAAGAGTTTGTTCCGATCGCAATAATAATCTCATCAAATAGTGGAATGGCCCGATCAATGATATCCGTATGCCCCAAAGTTAGTGGATCAAAGGATCCCGGAAAAACAGCTCTTTTTTTCATAATTCTTGTTTAATGACGTAGTTTCTGCAGTTGAATGGTGCTTTCAAAGAGTGAAGCTAATGAAATTCCAGCTTCTTTGGCCTGTTTGGGCAGGATGCTTTCCGCTGAAAGTCCCGGAACCATATTTAATTCAATAAAATACGGTTGATCTCCTACAAATATGAAATCAGCTCTGGAAAGTCCTTTCAATTTCATTACTGCATAAATTTTAGCGGCCATGGCCGATACATTTTCTTTTTGAATTTCAGAAATTCTCGCAGGGGTTATTTCATTTGATCGCCCAAGATATTTTGCTTCATAATCGAAAAAATCATTTTCAGAAACAATTTCAGTAATCGGCAGTACCTTGATTTTTCCTTTCCAAAAAATGACACCGACCGATACTTCAGCACCATCCAAAAACTGTTCTATCAAAATTTCATCATCTTCCTCAAAGGCTTTGTCAAGCGCAGGTCCTAATTCTTCCTTCGTATAGACCTTGCTGATGCCAAAACTGGAACCGGCCCGGTTGGGTTTTACAAAGCAAGGCAAGCCAAGTTTTTTTTCAATTTCCTCAAAAGACAACTTGTCTCCTTTGTTCAAATAGATTGACTCGGCAGTTTGAATCCCATATGGTTTTAACAGACTTAAACAATCTCTTTTATTAAAGGCAACTGCCATTTGATAAAATGGAGCTGAAGAATAGGGCAGTCCCAATAAATCAAAATAAGCCAATAAAGTACCATCCTCACCCGGATGACCATGTATGGCGTTAAATATAAAATCAAACTTAATTTTATAGCCATTTACGGTAGTGGTGAAATCGGCTGTGTTTATAGGGTGTTCCTGATCATTTTCATCAAGGTAAACCCATTTGTCTTCACTTATAAGAATTCGGAATAAATCGAATTTTTCCTTGTCAAGGTTTTTATAAACCACATTTCCACTCTGAATAGAAATGGCTGCTTCGGAGGAATATCCTCCCATGATAATGGCAATATTTTTTTTCATTAAGCTATTAATTGGGCCTGTTAATTGTAAAAACAAACTTACAAAAAAGACTTTAAATGAGCCTTTCGGCCTTGATTAGTTATCAATATTTAAAGTATATTTGAAAAATTTTATGAAAGAAATGAATTTATTGCAATACCTGAAAAGCAAGGAGTTTTTAAGAACAATTATTTTAGTAGTCGCTATTTCGTTGATACTGTTATTCGGCTTGTTTAAATGGTTGCATTCCTATACCAAGCAGGATGAGAAAATTGAAGTGCCTAACCTTGAAATGTTAAGCCTGGCGGAAACTGAAAAAGTACTTGAGGAACACAAATTGAATTTTGTGGTGATTGATTCAGCCAGTTTTAACCCCAAGTTTCCAGCAAAATCTGTCATTGAACAAAACCCCTTACCGGGAGATTTTGTCAAGGAAAATAGAAAAATATACCTGACACTAAATCCATCTAATTACCGAAAGGTCACCATTCCGAATGTACTGGATCAAACGAAAAGACAGGTTGTTATTCAGCTGAAATCCCTTGGGTTTAGAATCGGGAAGGAAAGATATATTAAAGACCTTGGCAGGGATGTAGTCAGAAAACTTGAAATAGGACGAAAAGAGGTGAAGCCAGGTCAAAAATTACCTAAAAACACGGTTATTGATTTAGTTTTAGGAGATGGTCTGGTTAAAAGAGATTCGATTAATTAAAAGTATCAACTGAAAACATCTGGCATGAAGGAGGAAGAAGAAAATGTTAGTATTGACGATGATTTGTATGAACATTTTAAGTTTGTAGCAAGTGAGGGTCAGGAGCCTTTAAGAGTTGATAAGTTTCTCATGAATTTTATTGAGAATGCCACCAGAAATAAAATACAGCAAGCGGTGAAAGCCGGAAATGTCTTAGTGAACGATGCCATTGTAAAATCAAATTACAAGGTGAAAGCAAAGGATGTTGTAAGAGTTGTTCTGGCCCATCCACCTCATGAGAATTTATTGGTTGCTGAAGATATCAGCCTGGATATCGTTCACGAGGATGAGGCTGTGATTGTAGTGAATAAACCAGCTGGAATGGTAGTTCATCCAGGACACGGAAATTATAGTGGCACTTTGGTGAATGGTCTGATTCATCATTTTGAGCATTTGCCCAATAATAGTTCTGACAGGCCTGGTTTGGTCCATAGAATAGATAAAGATACCAGCGGTTTGCTGGTAGTTGCCAAAACTGAATTTGCGATGGCCAATTTAGCAAGCCAGTTTTTTAACAGAACAACTGAAAGATTGTACCTGGCGCTTGTATGGGGAAGTGTACAGGAGGATGAAGGAACTATTACCGGAAATATTGGAAGAAGTTTTAAAAACAGACTGCAAATGGATGTTTTTCCCGACGGTGATTTTGGAAAGCATGCGGTAACTCATTATAAAGTAATAGAACGCTTCAGTTATGTCACCTTGGTAGAATGTAAATTAGAGACAGGTCGTACACATCAGATCAGAGCTCATTTTAAGTATTTAGGGCACCCTCTTTTCAATGATGAGCGATATGGTGGGAATAGAATTTTAAAAGGAACCACATATACGAAATACAAACAGTTTGTAGATAATTGTTTTAAAATATTGCCGAGACAGGCCTTGCATGCAAAAACCTTGGGTTTTAAACATCCCGATTCAAAGGAACAGCTTTTCTTTAATTCAGAGTTGCCTGAGGACATGAAAAACTGTCTCGATAAATGGAGAAATTACACAGCACATCAACACGATACTTGATCGTATTTAAAAATTAGCGCTAATGAAAATAGTTATATCCCCTGCCAAATCACTTAATTTTGAAACGGAAGCTTCAACATCTGACTATACACAACCTGTTTTTTTGAAGGAAGCAGAGAGGTTGAGCAAGATCTTGAAGAAGAAATCAGCACGTTCATTGTCTAAATTAATGTCCATTTCACCTGCCTTGGGGCAATTAAATTATGAAAGGAATCAAGAATGGACGGTTCCTTTTAATCCGGAGAATGCCAAGCAGGCAGTGTTTGCTTTTACAGGCGAAGTATACCGTGGATTGGATGTGACAAGTATGAAAGAGGCGGATATTTCGTTTTTACAGGACAGACTGAGAATTTTATCAGGACAATATGGAGTTTTGAAGCCACTGGATTTAATGCAGGCCTACAGACTTGAGATGAGTACCCGTCTAAAAGTGGGCGTAAAACCAAATTTGTACAAATTCTGGGACTCAAAAATCACGGATTCTCTGAATAGCGAATTGGAAGAAGGGGAGCTTTTTGTAAACCTAGCCAGTAATGAGTATTATAAAGTACTTCAGCCAAAGTTATTGAAAGTACCAGTGATAACACCTGTTTTCAAGGAGTTTAAGAATGGTGATTATAAGGTGGTAATGACTTTTGCAAAATTAGCCAGAGGTCTGATGGTACGCTATATTGTTGATCAGAAAGTTGACAGTATTGAAGGACTCAAGGGTTTTAATGTAAATGGATACGCCTTTGACGCGAACTTATCCACCGATACAGAATTGGTTTTTACCAGATAACTTATAGTTGAATACTTACCGGACTGCTCATGTCATTATTTTTACTGACGGCTACAACCGTGAGTCGTTGACCTGACTTGATTCTTTTCTTGGAAAGGAGCAGACTTGCTTCACCGGTTAGCGCGATAATTTTAGCATTCTGATTGATATCAGGCGCTTCATTTCCATCAAATAGGTACACAAGATATTTTACTGCCTGGTATTCGATATGTTCGGGCATCCGATCCCATTGAAGCAGGTATTGTTTGTTCTTTAGTTTCGTCAATCGCAAATTTCTTACCGCCTGTGGAGAGAATTTCATTTTCTTGTCGGCGATGGGTTGAAGTATGGGGTGTTGGTATATTTTTTTTTCAAACGTTTGGTTGATCTTGTAGGGATTTGATTGAAAGGACTGAGCGCTGAAGAAGACACTGCCTTTTACCTGAGAGATACGCTTGTTAAAAATGAGCTGACTTTCAATCTCAGTTGGTTGTGCCATATTCCAGGCTTGATCTTCACTTTTAACCGCCAGGCGATACATGGCATGACCTATATAGAGCTTGGTACCGAATGAATTGTCGGCCCACCATTCAACAATGGTTTTGTAGTCAACCTTGTCATGCCCGATGCGCCAATAGGCTTGAGGTAAGACATAATCGAGCCAGCCATTCTTCATCCAGAGCATAATATCTGCATAAAGATCATCATAGTTAGTTTGACCTGCTTCCGTATTGGACCCTCTTTGATCATCTTTCGTATTTCTCCATACGCCGAAAGGGCTTATTCCAAATTGAACCCAGGGTTTCAGGCTTTTGATGGTATGGTGCAATTCGGCAATAATTATGTTTACATTTTCTCTTCGCCAGTCATCTTTTTTATCAGGATAAAAAGCCCCTCCATGACGCTTAAAACTCCGTTCATCTTCAAATTTTTCTCCATTAATCTTATAAGGATAAAAATAATCGTCAAAGTGAATGGCGTCTATATCGTAGTTTAAAACAATATCTGCAACAACCTTATTTGTATAGGTTCTCACTTCAGGCAGGCCTGGATCAAAATATTTGTTCTTACCATAATTGATAAACCATTCAGGTTTTTCATATGTCAGTGGAAAAGGATTTGATCGATACTCTGAGATATTTACAAGAGCTCTGTAGGGATTCAACCAAGCATGAAACTCCATCCCTCTTTTATGCGTTTCAGAGATGATAAAGGCCAAGGGGTCATAATAAGGGCTTGGAGCTTTATTATTTGTGCCACTAAGATAGTAAGACCAAGGCTCGTATTGAGATTTGTAAAAGGCATCTGCTGAAGGTCTGATTTGAAAAACGACGGCGTTGAAATTCATACCCTTGAACAGGTCGAGCAAATTGATAATTTCTTTTTGTTGCTCCTGGGTACTTAAATCTTTCGCACTCGGCCAATCAATGTTCCCAACTGTGGCTACCCAAACTCCTCTGAATTCACGGGAAAGAGATTCCTGTGAATTGATATCATGAAATTGAAGAAAAACAAAGAGAATGATTAATAGAATCCTCACTTAAAAAAACTTAAATGTTATAAGATTCAAAAGTAAGGGCTTCTTTTACAAAAGACAAAAACAATCAATAATTTATCTTGTGGCTTACAGACAATAATTCCTGGCATGACTTTAAATTATGTCACTATGTCATTAATTAATGTCAAAAAGGTGACATATTATTAGAAATTCAGCAATGGCATAATCATTGACTATACAGCAACAGTTATTAAAATGAAAGATTAGATAAAAATTAAAATATAATATTATGAGTAAGATAATTGGAATAGATTTAGGAACAACCAACTCTTGCGTTTCAGTGATGGAAGGTAATGAGCCCGTTGTAATTCCTAATGCAGAAGGAAAACGCACAACGCCTTCTATCGTTGCTTTTGTTGAAGATGGTGAAAGAAAGGTTGGAGATCCTGCAAAACGTCAGGCTGTTACCAATCCTGTTAAAACTGTATATTCTATCAAAAGATTTATGGGAAATAAATTTTCAGAATCTAAAATGGAAGCTGAAAGAGTTCCTTATAAAGTTGTAAAAGGAGATAATGACACACCAAGAGTTGATATAGACGGAAGGTTGTACACACCTCAGGAAATTTCTGCCATGGTGTTGCAGAAAATGAAAAAAACCGCTGAAGACTATTTAGGTACAGAAGTAAAAGAAGCTGTAGTAACAGTTCCTGCTTATTTTAATGATGCTCAGAGACAAGCTACTAAAGAAGCTGGTGAGATTGCCGGTTTAAAAGTAAGCAGAATTATTAATGAACCAACTGCTGCAGCTTTGGCATATGGTTTGGATAAATCAGGTGAAGACAGAAAAATTGCAGTGTATGACTTAGGTGGAGGTACTTTTGATATTTCTATTTTGGAAATTGGAGATGGCGTTTTTGAAGTATTATCAAC
>NZ_JBPCUJ010000162.1:0-14589 GCF_051011215.1 Lutimonas sp. | reverse complement strand
TTTTTTTGTCGGTACCGCACCTTGAAAGCAAGCTTTCGGTTTGTTCCAACAAAAAAAAGCTCTGCAAATTTTGCAAAGCTTTTTTAGTCGGGGTGAGAGGATTTGAACCTCCGACCTCCACGCCCCCAGCGTGGCGCGCTAACCGGGCTACGCTACACCCCGAAAACATATTTAAAAAATCATCGTATCATGATCTAAAAAATAAGAGCACAAATATAATTGTGTAAATCTTCACGTACAATAAAATTCGATAAATAATTAAGCACCCTTCAACAATTCGATCATTCAAAGATTCTAAATAATTCAAAATATTATTCTTTAATATCGTAACTTGCATTAAATGAGTATTTAAACTTCCGCATGAAAAAAGTCATTTTAAGAATCGTTATTGTTCTTGGTATTTTATTTGTCATTCTCAAAGGTATCGAGTGGTGGCTGGAGCATAACTTTGCAGCAAAAATAAATGCAAATCCTGAACGGGCATACAACATTGATTATGAAGATTTTGACCTCCACACTGGTTTAAAGGGAATCACTTTAGACAAGGTGAAAATCAGGCCACTCAATGAAACTGAAGGAGCCGCCTCTATTGTGGGAGATGTTGAATATGCGACATTAAAAGGATTGGTTTGGGTTGACCTCTTGTTCGGGAAAACCTTAAATATTACTGAGATTTCGTTTGAACAACCCGTATTTGAAATAACCTTACGAGCAGATACTGTCAAAAAGAACAGTGGAACGGGTATTCAAGATATGTTTGGTGATATTTTATCAAGAGGTGATCTACAAAATTTCCGAATCGAGAATGGTTCTATGATTCTCAAAGAGCCTGGTAGTGGAAAAATAAAAGGTGAAATAAAAAAAGTGAATGTGTTGGCCACAGATTTGGAAACTGACACTGTTCAATTATCTCATCTCATTCCATTTAAATTGGGAGACCTGCAGGTTGAAATAGAAGAAATTAAATTCGATTTGAATGAATATACCCACTTTAAATTAGGTAAAATTGAATATGACCTCAAAGAGAAAGTAATCAAGTTACTTGATCTTTCCATGGGCTATTCCATTGATTGGGTAGCGGTAAGCAATAAAGTAGGATTTCAAAATGATATTATCGAACTTCATGTAAAGGAAATTAGCATGCATGAACTTGAACCCTCAAGTAGTTTCTATTCGCATCTTGATATTTCAGCTCGAAAAGTACTCATCGATTCTTTAGACATCAAACTTTCCAGAAATAAGAATTTAGAAAGACCAGCAGATGTGGTAAAGCCCATGTTTAATGGCATGATTTCAGCCATTCCGATTCCTGTGGAACTGGATTCCATTCAATTGTTGAACTCTACTGTTACTTACCAGGAATTGGGCGCCAAAAAAGAGGAATCAGGAAAGTTAAGTCTGAGAAACATCGATGGTGTGATAAGAGGTTTTACAAATATCCCGGAGAAACAGGATAATCTTAAACAATTGCGATCCGATCTTAGTGCCAATTTCAATGGATACGGCAACATGCAGATTGCACTGGTGGTTCCTTACAAAACAGAATCTTTTCAATTGAAAGTTGATATGAAATCTTTGGAGATGAATAAGTTCAATCCAATGCTGATTCCGTTGGCAGGTGTAAAAATAGAGTCCGGAGAGCTTCAGAAGTTAGAGTTTAAAATGAATGCAGGTCATCAATACTCAAAAAATAATCTGATTTTTGATTATAAAGATCTGCATGTATCTCTTATCAAAGAAAAAGAAAACCATAAGTTCAAAAAAAGAGCTATTATTTCTATGATTGCGGAAGCTACTGTAAAGAATAACAACTATCCGGAATATAAAAATTATTTAACGGCTGCATATGATACTGAAAGAAATGTGCATCGCTCGCCTGTTAATTATATCATTCAGGGAATGGTACAGGGAATAGTTCGAATTGTACCCGGTAAAAATATAGGGAACGCTGTTACAAAGGATACCAAGGAAAAAAAGGATAAAAAGAAGAAAAAGAAGAAAGAAAAATAACCAGCTAAACTTGGGAATCAAAACTCCCCAAGAATCCTCTATCAATGAAAAATTATAGGTATCATTCACTGTTATATACTTGCTTACTTGTACTTCTATCCTGTACCTCGGAAGAAATTCCTAAAGACGCGACCATCATTGGAACCTGGCAACTTATTGAAATGTATTCGGATCCCGGAGACGGCAGTGGTACCTTCAGACCTGTAAACAGTAATAAAACCATTCGCTTTAAAACGAACAATACGTTTGAGTCTAATGGCATCATGTGCCATCTTTCTTTGGCATCAGATGCAGCCTCAAAAGGAACTTTTTCAGAGACAGCATTAACGATTGCGCCTGATGCCTGCGAACTGGATGTCAATCTTACTTATAAAATTGAGTCCGAGTATTTGATCATCTATTACTTCTGCATTGAGGGCTGTGGTGAAAAGTTTAAAAAAATTAACTAAGTATTGCAGTATGAACGCGCAATTAGGTTATGACATTGCAAATGATAATCTGCATTAAAATTTATAATGAATACAAAGGATATAAAAAGTAGAAGAAATTTTCTACAACAATCGAGCTTACTAACCGCGGCTTCTTTTATGATGCCTTCCTTTTTGGTTGCAGGTACTAATCCATTCAAAAAGAAGGTCCGAATAAACGCTCATTTATGGGTGTACGCAAGTCAATTCCCTCCTAACTGGGATTGCACACCCATTCTCGATACCGTTTTCTCAGATCTAAGTCATGCAGGTATTGATGGACTGGAATTGATGGAGCCGAACTTAAGGCATGATGATTCTGTGAAAAACCTCAATGCCTTGATTAAAAAACACCAAGTAAAGGTTTCGGGATCTTCATACGGCGTTGGTTTTTCCATGTGGGATCGAAAACAACATGAAACCATAATAAACGATATTGACCTTATCATACCGCGTTTAAGCGAAGTTGGCGGCCGAACCTTTGGAATTTCAGTTGGCGGTTCTGATCATAAAAAAACAGAAGAAGAATTAGATGCTCAGGCTGAGATACTCCTGAAAATCAGAGCTACTTGCCAGGCAAATAACATTGTAGCAAATTTACACAATCACACTTATGAAGTAGAAAATAACCTCCACGACTTAAGAGGTACCCTACGGAGGATTCCTGATTTTAAATTGGGTCCTGATGTCAATTGGCTCATACGAGCAGGAGTAGATCCTGTAAGTTTTATAAATACCTATGGCAATCAAATTGTCTATTTACATATCAGGGATCAATATGAAAGCGGAGAATGGACGGAATATGTCGGTCAAGGTGCTACTGATTTTAAAGCAATTGCACAGGCTTTGCACAAAGTTGATTTTAAGGGAGATGTAGCTATTGAATTGGCATTTCCGAATGATTTTGAACCTGAGAATTCCCTCAGGGAAGATTGGAAAATGAGCAAAGAATATATTCAAAAAACATTTGGCTGGTAATTTAATTTGATCAACATTGTACCTCGATATACTTATGTACAGGCCCTAAATAAACTAAGAAATGGGTTCGACTTCCTGATGTAAAACCTCTGAACTACTCTTTTGAACTAGTATTGTAGTATTAATCAAAAAATACACATACTATGTCTTTAGATCAAAAAACACTTTCCGCCCCACTAAGCAGATTAGGGCATGCCTTGCAATCAAACAAAATTGTAAAAATTGCAGAAATTCTGTTTATTTTCTTAGTTTCAGGTACCATCATTACACTCTTTATTTCAGAACAAGCAGAAGATCTGCTCTATAACCAATTTGTTGTTTGGTGTTCTAATATTATCATGCTCATTCTAGTTTTTACCGGAGTAAAATTACGTGGAGAAAATCTGCGCCAATTTGGTTTAAGCTTTCATAAATTCACCTTAAAATATGCTTTAAAAACCTTGCTGCAATCAGTAGTGGTTGCTGTTTTGGCAACGGCAGCTTTTGTTATTGGGGCTGTGATAATGGCCAATGTATCTGGCGTTCCTGCCCAAGCGGATCATACTGTATACAATTATATCAGCGGCAATATTGGTATGCTTTTATTGAGCCTGGCCGGCGTGTATATTGTATCATCATTTGGGGAAGAGATCGTCTACCGGGCCTTTTTAATTAATCGAATTTCTGAATTGGGCGTCGATAATAAAACAACAAAAATCATTGCAGTAATACTGAGTTCCATCATCTTTGGTTTGGTGCATTACAGCTGGGGATTCATGGGTATCATCCAAACTTTTTTTATGGGCTTGGTCCTTGGTTGTTCTTATGTTTATCTTAAAAGGAAAATTTGGGTATTAATTATTGCCCATGCCTATATGGATACCCTCTTAATGGTTCAAATGTATTTGAATTAATAGCATTCCAATCTATTTGACTTTCAACAGACAGGCTAAGACTGATGCTTGATCTTTTCATAAAGCTTGACCAGTGACTGTAATAATTCAACAGGCCTGGTCAGGATTTGATAGTGATTCTTGCCAAACATCTGCGGTAAATAATATTTTGCCTGAGCTTCAATGGCCAAGGCATATGAATTTATCTTTCGCTCATTTAATTCTCGAATCGCCTGCTTCACATCATTAATCCCGTATTTGCCCTCATAACGATCATAATCATTGGGTTTTCCATCGGAAATTAGAATCACCCATTTATTCTTTGTTTTTCTTTGGTCCAATAGATGTCCTGAATGCCGCAAAGCGGCCCCTATGCGCGTGTAACCACTGGGTTGGATTCCTCCTATGTTATATTTGGCCTTATTCCAGTTATCGTCAAAGCCCTTTAAGTTTAAATAAGTTGCATGATTCCTTGTCTTTGAATAAAATGCATCAATGGAAAAATCGATATTGAATTCATTGAGAATTTCACCAAATAGCAGAGAAACCTGTTTTTCAACATCGATGACTCTGTTACCTGCCGCATAAGCATCGCTCGATAAACTGACGTCCAATAATAATAGAATGGAGAGGTCTTTTTCTTTTTTGCGTCTAGACAGATAGATTTTATCCGAGGGCGTATGCCTCGAATTCACATCTACAAACAGATCTGTTATAGCATCCAAATCAAACTCATCACCTTCTGACTGTCTTCTTTGTTGCTGAAACTTGTTATTTACGGAAGTCAGCATTTTGCGAAGACCAGTCAGTGTGGTGGAATTCTGAGTTATTGTTTTATTGTAAAAGTCGATGTCTTTATAACGTGGCGTTGTAGGATATACTTTGCAAAAGGCCTGTTTATAAGCTCTCTTTGCATAATCCCATTCATCGTATAGAACATGGTAATCATTCTCCTTAAGATCAGCACTTTCAGCAATTGTCGTATTCTCGACAAAATCAGCCTGGTATACTGAATGAACCGGATCGTCCACCCGTACCGTATGCTTCATATGTAATTCTTCGAGTGCATTCTCATGATCCTGCAGGTCATCATCACCATCCATATCTCGGAAATTTCCCCCGAACTCATCTGCTGTCTCCACTTTCTCAAATTGATGCTGAAGAACAGCATCATCCAACTGTTGTTGATCGATTTGTACCGAAATAATTTCTTCCACAGCCTTAGCTCTGAGCAACGTTTTCTGTGTATCTGAATCTGCTGTCTTTACCTTAGCATCAAAGTTTTTCAATCTATCATCAGGACTGGAATCTTGACTATTTTTCATCCATTTTCCATAAACCATACTGAAATCCGGAGCTTTATCTTTCACTTTTTGCCTTTCATAAAAAGCAAAAATTTTCTGATAGTACCCTCTGGCTATTGGAAACTGCTCAAATAACTCTGTCAGCACCTGCTCAGCACTTTCCTTAGCCTTTACACGTGACGCTTCCAAGGAATGATCTTCCGAATCAGACCAATTCAAATTCAAGATCTTTTGAATGGATAGATATAATATTCTAAACAGATAAAACGACACATTTTCTTCGCTTGTTTTAAATGCAGCATACACAGGTGGCAGAAAGAAGTTATTGTTCTTATACCCTCCTTCCCTTTCAGCCTCGAAAAGTTCAATTGATTCTCCTGTAATGGCCCTTGCAAATAAAAGCAACCGAGGTTTGATATCATTCAGTTTTACAGCATAGCTAAGACCTTCCTCTTTTTTTTTACTCCTCCTCTTGAAAAAATGAGCAAATTTTGTAAAAATATATTCATCGGGTTCAAACATGCCTTATTAGCCTTTTAAGTTGAATTCTAACGCATCAGATCATCAGATCACAAAGATCCTTTAAGGCATTGATTGTCTCTATATCATCTGTTAGTGGCTCAACCACAGCTGCATGCACTGCAATCCGCTTTGGAAGGCCTGAATAGATCAATTTAGCAGCATCTACGAGCAAGCGGGTCGAGACAGTTTCCGTTAGACCTAATTCAGTTAAATTTCTTATTTTCAAGGCTATGTTCACTAATTTTTTCGCCAGGGAAAGATCTATATTTGTTTCTTTTACAAGAATTTCAGCTTCAAATTTTGGATCCGGATAATCAAATGATATTCCAACAAAACGCTGCCTTGTTGATGGTTTCAATTCCTTAAAACCTCTTTGATAACCGGGATTAAATGATGCGACCAGCATAAAGTCTTTATGTGCTTCAACTGTTTCGCCAAGTTTATCAATATAAAGTTCTTTCCTATGATCTGTCAAAGAATGTACGGCTACGATTACATCGGGTCTTGCCTCTGCAATTTCATCCATATATATGATGGCACCTTGCTTGGCAGCCCTCGTGAGCGGGCCATCGATCCAAATAGTTTCGGCGCCTTTGATAATATACCTTCCTATTAGATCTGTTGATGATGTTTCTTCATGACAGGAAATAGTAATTAAGGGTTTGTCCAATTCATGCGCCATAAACTCAATAAAACGAGTTTTACCTGTTCCTGTAGGTCCTTTTAGTAAAACAGGTAACCTGTTCTTAAAAGCATGTTCAAACACTACAATCTCTTTGGCTGTTGCCTTGTAATATGGTTTTTTAACAGCTTTGACTGCCATTGCTTGATTAACTTCCAACTCGTTTATTTGTGTATCCATGTCATCACCTTTTTGTCATAATTCTAATTATACCGAAATCTCTTGCAAAGCCTCATCAGTTGGTTTACCATGTTTATAGAAATCTATTAAGTAAAAAACAATTCCTGTCGTAAATAGGGTGGCGCATAAAATCAACACGACAAAATGAATACTGATTTCATTTTGAACCGCCATAAAATCCATTTTGAATTTTCTTTCCAGATATACCTGTGCAACACCGGCAACACCAAAGGCAACAGTCATTCCAATCATCCCAATATTAGACAACCAAAAAGCAGCTCTTCCTGTGGAACTTTCATATAGCTTTCTTCCCGTCATATTCGGCAGGCTGTAACTAATAATCGCAAGAACGATCATACCGTAGGCACCCCAGAAGGCCAGATGCCCGTGCATGGCCGTTACCAAAGTACCATGTGTATAGAGATTGGTTTGAGGCAAGGTATGCGCAAACCCTAACAGTCCCGCTCCAACGAAAGATACAATTGCTGCACCAAGTGTCCAGTATAGGGCCAGTTTATTCGGATGTTTCTTTTCGCCTTTTCGGTACATATTTACTGCAAACAAAGCCATTGCCAAAAACGCCAATGGTTCCAGGGCTGAGAAAATACCTCCAACAATGATCCAGATTTTATTTACACCTATATAATAATAATGATGCCCAGTTCCTAATACACCTGACAAGAAGGTCAGACCAACAATTACATAGAGCCATTTTTCAATAACTTCTCTGTCAACCCCGGTCAATTTAATTAAAAGGAAAGACAATATTCCTCCCATAATCAATTCCCAAACACCTTCTACCCATAAATGCACCACCCACCAACGGAAGAATGAATCCATTACCTGGCTATCAAAAGGTAACATTCCCGGCAAATAGAGCAGTGCTGCAAACAATAACCCCATGGATAGTACCAATGCTGTGGTAGTTTGTCTCTTCCCTTTAAAAAGGGTCACAAGAATAAGACCCAGAAACAACAAAACATTGACCACCACCAAATAATCTAAAGGCCTTGGAATTTCTAAAAATTTCCTTCCTTCCCAATAATTGAAATGATAGCCAACAATAGCAGCCACTCCGACCAGTGCCAAGGATATTAGCTGTACATAGGCCAGTTTTACATTCACCAGTTCTCTCTGAGCCTCCTCAGGAATAATATAATAAGCCGCTCCCATAAACCCGGAAAGCAACCAAACCACTAATAAGTTCGTGTGAACTGCACGGGCAGTATTAAAAGGAATAAATTCGTGAAGATTATCGAATCCAATTCGGGCAAAACCCATAATAAATCCGTAGGTAATTTGTAGTGTGAGCAATAGCATTGATAGTGCAAAGAACCAAAATGCTACTTTTTGTGATTTATATTTCATTTTTTTTGAGTTTAGTTGTTGACTTTTTCTTTCGCTAAAGGTGAGACCACGGTGTCGAAGCCGTTCAGATCAATATCATCAATCCAATCAAAGAAGGCAATCACGTCTTCTGCTTCTTCTTCAGACATACCATAGGCAACCATTTTTCTGCCATTGGGTCCCCAGGGAACCGGAGACATTAAGACGGCTTTGATATACCCTTCTCCTCTTCTGTCAATTACTTTGGTTAATTCAGGTGCATAGTATGCGCCCTCACCCAATATTGTATGACATCCCATACAATTATTTGATTCCCAAATTTCCTTACCTCGAACCACTTCTTCGGTAATTTCCCCATAATTCGATTGATCCTGATCCTTGCTGAAAGAATAAATAGTAAGCCCAATAAAGACTAGAAACGTTACTAAAGTACCTCCCAAAAAGAATGCTCTGGCTTGTTTTTTTGATAACATAGTTGATTATTTAAGATTAAAAGACCTTTTTATCTTTTTCAAATATTAAAAATATATCTCCTTCAAACAATGATATTTATCATGCTTTGAAAAGAAATATTGAAGCGTCACAGTCCAACCCACATCTTCCATTTTCTGCTTTTAGCAACAGGCCGTTCTAATTAGCATGTACGTGAAGGCCTGTGCAATAACCACCATCTTTTTTCTATAAAATGATTACTTTCACTTTCCAGTAGATCAATATGCAAAAAAAAAAAGTACTTGTTTGTTTAATTAATTTCCTGATTGCTTCTCTCCTAGGCCTTGCGTTGCGATACTCCTTTGTAGGCTCCATTCCTATAAATTATAGGTTTCTAACACATGCTCATTCACATGTTGCCATGCTGGGCTGGATTTATTTAATGCTCTTCACTCTTTTTGTTCATTATTTTGTTCCTGGTAAAAAGACTGTTTTCAATCGTTTGTTTTGGCTGACAGAATTTTCTGTCCTTGGAATGATGCTTAGTTTTCCATTTCAAGGCTATGGCGCTATTTCAATTTCCTTTTCCACACTGCATATATTTTGTAGCTACTATTTTACTTATCTCATTTGGAAACATCATGAAATAAAAAATATTCCGGCTCGCTACTTGTTAAAAGCCTCACTATTATTTATGTTGCTTTCAACGGTTGGCGTCTGGTGTTTGGGACCGGCCGTTTCTTTGCAAGGCAACGCATCTGCATTTTATCAAATAGCAATTCAATTCTTTTTACATTTTCAATTTCAAGGCTGGTATTTAACAGCGGTACTTGCTTTGTTTTTTTACAGCATCAAGTTGAAGGATTCTGAGAATTTCCGGCTGTTTTATAAATTGTTAATAGCATCTACCCTATTGACCCTGGCACTACCTGTCAACTGGTATGCACCAAGTAAACTATTGTATTGGATAAATGTTATTGGTGTTTTGATTCAACTCTATTCAATCGTTCTTTTTTTTAAAATAGTAAAACCCGATTTAAATACCCGATTTAAACAAAATTCACAACTCAGTAATCTTCTTCTCGCTTTTGCTGTTTTTTCTTTGGTCTTAAAAGCAATGCTGCAATTAACCTCCTTGTCACCTGTTTTTTCGCAAAGTTCTCATCAGTATAGAAATCTTGTTATTGGTTTTATTCATTTAACAATGCTGGGACTGGTTTCTGGTTTTCTGTTCTACTTCATAGTACGCAGTAAAATAATTCTTGAGAACCGTTTTCTAAAAGCCGGTATTTACTGTTTTGTCATCGGTTTTATCGGTTCAGAATTTTTATTGATGATGCAAGGATCTATGTTCTATTTTGGCAGCGGTAGTATCCCGAATTACTACTTATTTCTATTCGGTTTTTCAGGACTCATCCCAATTGCAATTATTATTCTGATATCCAACATCTTAAAAAGAAAGACAGCTGAATCAAGTTAGGGACCAAAAATCGATCCTAAGTTCAGATGCCTGGTTTACATTTCACATCTTAGGATGCTATGTAAGATTCATGTAAAAATAGTTTGCAGTGGGTCTTCATTTATTTATATATTTCTTACTTTCACAGCTATAATGGTGCCTCAAATTAGCCAGGCCTATTTGGAAGTTATCATGAGCGAATTCAAAAAAACTATCCATTCATATGGAAAATACAAGTGTTTTGAACGTTAGAAGCGGAATAAGCTCATTGTAATAATTAGTTCAGTTTGCCCCTTAAATACAAAGACCTATGTCAAAAAACAAACTCATTGAAGATCAGTATAAAAGAACTAGTTTATTTGAGAAAGAAAATGTGAATCACCTGGTCAGTGTTTTAAAAAGATTCAATACAGTTCCAAAAATCAACAGTATTAACATCATTACCTCTATAAATAAGCCTGATCTTTTTAGAATTATTCCCAACAAATCGATAAAAATTGGTGCATCGTTTTTAGACAAACCAGTCCTGGCGCTCATCTATCTGAGATATGGTATAGAATGGCAACTTTGGTACAAAGCCTTAGGTTCGGAAAAAGCTGCTATTATCTTATGTGATTTGGCTGCCCTTAAAGTGACTCGAATCTTTTATGATTTATTACCCAAAGAGGATAAAGAAAAATTAAAAATCCATGATTATTTTCTATTGGATCTGATCAAAAATAAAAAACATATTGATGCTGAATCTTTAAAAGAGCTGAGCGAGTTGCAGCGTTTTCACAGACTTGATAATACCCTGGTAAAAAATCAAGCTGTTTGGGAACCAATCCTTCATGATCTAGCCCAACCGACAGAGTTTTTATTGATGGCAGGGGGAGATCTAAGATTAAATATTGACGAATCACAGCTCTTGAACAAATATGGTTGTCGCCCATTTCCAAGACCAGAAGCCTTTACATTTGCGTCATCAACGGCCACAAGTGTCTCAAACTATGCCTTTGATAAAACAGACAAAGCCCGCAGTATTCTTATTCAAAACAGTTTGAAAAAAGGATTAAAAAATGCCACGATTGATTTTTCAGAATTGTTAAAAAACAATCTGAGAAGGGCCCTTAAAATAAAGGATGATTGTCAAATAATTTTTTCACCTTCGGGGACGGATTCATCACTTCAACTGGCAGGTATTGCCCAAATTAGCACCGAAAAGGAAATAACCCATGTGTTGGTGGCTTCCGATGAAACCGGTAGCGGTGTAGCTACTGCCTTAAAAGGACGGCATTTTGAAAATACAACAGCCTTGAACCATGCGGTCATCCAGGGAGATCAAATAGAAGGATTCAGAGATGTGAATGTGATCAAAGTTCCCTTTCGGGATGACAAGGGGCAATTAAAATCATCGTCTCATTTAGATACCGAAATTTTTAAAGCTATATCCAAAAGTCACGAAGCTGGCAATCATATTGTATTGCATACCATGGATCAATCAAAATTAGGCTATCAGTCACCTGGTGACGCCATGATTGAGAAATTAAACAGCCTGGAAAATTTATCCATACAAATTATTGTCGATGGTTCGCAACTAAGGCTGGATCCTTTAGATATTCGACAGTATTTAAACAAAGGGTATATTGTTACAATCACAGGAAGTAAATACTTTACCGGCCCTCCCTATGCAGGTGCACTGATCGTTCCCAAAAGCGTCAGTCAATCTATTGATGCTGTAAAAAGTAAGTTACCTAAGGGCCTGACCGGCTACTACAATCATTCTGATTGGCCAACCTCATGGTTCTGTTCCAAAGATCTGTCTGATGGATTTAATTATGGTTCATATATGCGTTGGAATGCTGCGATTGTTGAGATGGAAAGGTATTTCAAAACACCTATTTTATATAGAAATTTAGGGATTGAGATGTTTTGTAATTTTGTGGAAGATTCTATTAAAGAAGCTACATTTTTAGAACCTCTTTATGGAGATGAAACTAAAATAAACAGTTACAACAGCGAAGCCTTCGGTCTTAGAAATATTCGTACCATTTTTCCATTTTTCATTCATCATGATAAAAAAGTCTTGACCAATGAGAAGGTCAAAAAACTATATCTCTTATTGAATTCTGATATTTCTTCTGAGTTTGAAAAGTCTTCTATAGAGATCATACGACTTGCTGCGCAGAAATGTCATATAGGTCAGGCTGTGGACGTAAAATACCCAAACGGAATCCAAAGTGCCGTTTTAAGAATTAGTTTGGGAGCCCGCGTTATTTCAGAAAGTTGGGTGAACAGAGATATTAGTATCTATTTTAGAAATATAGAATTACAAATGGATCAGATTACCGTAATTATTAAAAAAATTGAGTTAATACTTAGTAAACCAGCATTATTGGAATAAATCCATTCATTGTATACGATGCACATGCAAGAAATCTACAAACGTTTTTTACTCCTTCTATCTTGTAAAGAGGAATTTCTTTTGTTAATTGAATCGGTGTTTTTTTATCAAGTTTCACCTATTTAAAAAAATCATTCAATATTGGTCAACTGATTTTCTGCCTTATACAGAACGATATTTTGCATACCCTTATTGATAGCTTCCTTATTCAAAGGAATTAAATTGTGATAACGTTCAGGTAGTGATTTCTTTAAGCCTTCAATAACATTATCCAGTTTCACAATGGGTTTAACACTCAGAAACCCACCCAAAACGAGCATATTGAACACTTTTTTATTACCCATTTCTGTAGCCAACCGATTCCCTTCTATCTGATATATATCAATATCAGTTCTTGTTGGATGCATCATAATTCCATTAGGATCATAAATCAAAACACCCCCTGGCTTTACTGATTTTTCGAACTTATCCATGGATTGCTGGTTTAATATAATAGCCGTATCATAGACCTTTAAATAGGGTGAACTTATTCTTTCATCACTTAAGATTACTGTAACATTTGCAGTTCCTCCTCTCATTTCCGGGCCATATGATGGCATCCAACTTACCTCTTCATCCTGCATAATACCAGAATAAGCCAATATTTTCCCCATGGATAATACCCCTTGACCACCAAACCCTGCGATAATAATTTCTTCTGTCATGATATTTATTTTAATTTCCCTTTCACCTTAATATCTCCCAAAGGAAAGTAGGGAAACATATTTTCTTCCATCCATCTATTGGATTCATTTGGGTTCATTTTCCAACCTGAATTACAATTAGAAACGATTTCCACAAAAGACAGCCCTTTCTTCAACCGTGTGTTTTTAAAAGCGGTTTTAATGGCTTTTTTCGCTTTTCTGACATGCTTATGTGTATGTACCGCTTGTCTTGTTGCATAATATGTTCCCGGCAGGTTCGCAACTAACTCAGTTATTTTGAGCGGGGACCCCATCGTTTCAATTTCCCTTCCATATGGCGACGTTGACGTACGCATGCCATTTAAGGTTGTAGGCGCCATTTGCCCTCCTGTCATACCATAAATTCCATTATTTACGAATATAATTACAATATTCTCACCTCTGTTACAGGCATGAATAGTTTCGGCCGTCCCTATGGCAGCTAAATCACCATCACCCTGATATGTAAATACATATTTATTAGGCCAGGTTCTGGCAATAGCGGTTGCAACAGCCGGAGCTCTCCCATGAGCAGCTTGCGTTATATCAATATTCATAAAATCATACGCCAGTACCGAGCAACCTACCGGAGCAACACCAATTGTGTCTTCTACGATACCCATTTCGTCAATGACTTCCATGGCTAAATTATGTGCCGTTCCATGACCACAACCAGGACAGTAAGACAGGTTCGTGTCGGTCATCAAACAAGTTTTACTAAACACTTGATTCTCGGGTTTAACAATGTCAGTTACTTCCATTTCTTATGATTTTTTGTTCTAAGGCTTCCAAGATTTCTTCTGGAGTATGAATGATTCCTCCGGTTCTTCCAAAATGAGCAACAGGAACTTTACAGTCTACAGCTAATTTTACATCTTCGATCATTTGACCGGCACTTAATTCAACACTTAAAATTCCTTTTACCTGACCTACCAATTCAAAAAGTGGCTGTTTTGGAAAAGGAAACAAGGTAATTGGTCTTAACAATCCTATTTTTATTCCTTTTTTACGTCCCAATTCTACTGCCTTTTGGGAGATTCTGGCACTTGAACCATAAGCTACAATGAGGTATTGGGCATCATCACAATGAATTTTTTCATAACGTAAATCCTCCTTTTCCATTTGTTCATATTTTCTTAATAATCTATGAACTCTTGCTTCCATTTTCTCAGGTTGCAAATCGAGTGAAGTCACGATATTTCTTTCTCTTCCTTTTTTACCTGTTGTGGCC
>NZ_JBPCUJ010000161.1:0-4926 GCF_051011215.1 Lutimonas sp. | reverse complement strand
TTACTAACGTGTCTACTGTTGCTTGAGTCTCAATATATGGCTGATCAATAAAGTTTTTTGATTGAGCAATTCCTAATAATGGTGCCAATAATAAGGCTAAGAATAAAAATGTCTGTTTCATGTACTGATTATGTTTATGTTGTGCAACGGTTTGGGTATGAGCAGTAGCTCTCCCCAAATGTTGATTTTATTTTATTTGTTTCTTTCTAATGTGATTTTCCTTTCGAAGACGAATTGAAGCTATTGCTTATACCCGTTGTTGCCCGCAGTATTAATTTCTAGAGTTTTTTTCGATTAAATTCACTATGTTAAAATAGCATTCAATTGAAACGATAACCTTGTTTAAGCCATCATTATAATCACTTTTCGTTAGTGCTTGATTCAACGCTCCAGCAGTTATAGAAGGAGCAACATCTCCAATTTCTGAAATCGAATTAAGAATATCTTTAACGTCTTGGTTTTGATAGTTTTTGTTAATGCATTTCAAGTATTCACCTTCTGGATTAAGATTATAAACGGATACTTCATCTTGTCTCGATTCAACATTTTCTGGTGACACTATTATTATATCTTCTTCGTCCTCATAAATTTGTACATCTATAGACCAAATTTTATCAAAAGTGCCAGCCTTTTCTAACTCGCGTAATAATTGTTTTGAAAAATCATTAATGAAAAAGTCCTCCTCAAATTGAGACATAGATTGAATTGAGCTGAGATCTGTGGTAAAAGCATGAAAGTTATTGTTGGCATTCGAATCTCCGTAGTGAGCTGCTAACAGTTCTTCAACAAATAATGTTGCATTATTTAATGCGACAATGTCACTTTCTGTTAAGCAATCATCAAGCTTTTCAGCAAAATATTTATTTTCACTTTTTTTGGCAACTTAAAATAGAAAGGCCAATAATGAGAAATAAGATTCTTTTGTACATAGGGTCAGGAAATATTGCGGGCAACGGTTTGGGTATGAGCAGTAGCTCATCCACGTTGGTTAGTTTTATTTATTTGGTTTGTTTTCAAGTTTGATTTTCATTTCGGAGAATGATTAGAGCTATTGGTTATACCCGTTGTTGCCAATAGTTTTTATTCTGATATATTTTCTTCTCCTAATTTATTGAAAGAATCCCAAAAAGCTTCGTCATAATCTACACGATTGAAAAGAGTTTGTTTTTTATCACGTTCATAATGTTCATACGGTATTTCCTCGACTTCATTTAATTCAAAATTAAAAAAATAAGATTCTCTTTCATAAACAGCATTCTCCATTTTGAAATTTTTATATATAATTTCGGCATATTGTCTATTAAAATGCTTGGTTGGGTAGTATATACCATTACCCATATGATTTGAATAATAGCAAATATTTTCTTCTTTTTTGGTCGTTTCAAATGCATTTTTAAGTCTTTCTTCTTCATTATCATATTTAGCAAGGTATAGCTCAATATCTAACATCGATAAGGTAGTTTCCCAATTTTCTATCACCTTCAAAATGGCAAAACTGTCTTTATCGATATAAACCTTACCTGAATATTTAGTAGGATAAGGACGATTCGTATATTTCCAATCATCCCTATCAATTTGGAATGATATTATATAAAAATTCTTGTCTTCAGGTTTCACAGACTTCACAAAATTCAATGTAAAGATTTTGTATTTTCTTTTATGAAAAATATTAGAATATCGAATGGCACTTTCCCTGGCTGATTGAATTTGAGAGTAATATTGATACTTTTCAGGTTTGTTATTTGTATTCCATTTGATTTGCTCAACTCTTTGTGTTGTTCTGTGTAGCGTCAAATAACCTTCATCGTGATCTTTTGTGATTAATTCTAAATCTAGTTCTGTTGTATCATTTCTATTAATCAACACCTTCCCGTATCTATAAAAATTAAAAGGCTCAACAGGGTGATTTTCCGCCTTTTTTGAAATAGCAGTTTTTAATACGGCTGCTGGTGATTTATAGCCAGTGACAAGCACCTCTGATAACTGCTCAAAACGTGGCATTAAATACTCCTTTTTGTTTAACTCTTTTAATAAAACAGTCCTAGATTCGAATCCCATGGATGAAATAGAGACTGATGCTGTCTGCATCATATTTTCCTTGACAGATATTTCAAAAAAACCATTTTCATCCGCTACTCGGTAAATTTCCTCCTTTTTCAAAATTAGTGTCGCAAAAGAAATTGCTTCGTTTGTTTCTTTATCAATAATTTGCCCTTTGAGAACTATACTATTACCTGATCCATCATGATCTTTTGACTTTAGTTCTTGTGAATTTGCTTCTGATAGAAAAAGGAGCGTAAAAAGGGATAGTATTATTCTCATTAATTATAAATTATCATTGAAGGGTTGACTAAATTATTGGTAACGGTTTGGGTATGAGCATTAGCTCTCCCCTAATGTTGATATTATTTTTTTTGTTTCTTTCTAATGTGATTTTCCTTTCAAAGACGGATTGAAGCTATTGCTTATATGCGTTGTTAGCCACTGGTGCTTCCTAATCTCTTCCATATTCCAATAATTAAATTTAATAGAAAAACCAACGCCCCTATTATTATTGCAAACCCAGAGAACACCATAATTCTATCTCTTTGAAAAAACATCCAAATCTTAGAGAATATCATAATTTTATTTCTGTGCAAAAGTTCTGAAATCTCGGCGTAGCTATAACTTAGAACATAAAGAACCCCAATCATAAATACAACAGTTAATAAGATGTGAATTAAGTTTAACCAGTAAGAAAGCTTTAGATCTAATTTATCTGTTAGCCAATAAAACAATGAAAAGAGCGCAAATAAGAGCCCCAAAATAATCGATAAAAAAGAAATTGATATAACATACATTGTATCATGAATATTAAAATCTATTGATTCATTTCCACGCCAAATTCCTAAAACAAAAAACGCACCTATTAAAACAATAAAAAAGAAATGTGGTTTTTTGATAAATAGTTTCATTCACTTGTGGCTAAAGGTATTGTATAAGATTAGTTGCGTTCTAAAGCCATAAACTTAAAAAAGAATAACCGAACTTTGAGGTAGCTATGGCCATTCCATAAAAGGTTCTTTCTAGCAATTAATTTTATACGTTGTTGTGGTGTCGTTTTTATTACATCGCAACTACTCCTACTTCATCAGCATATTTTTCCCATTCGACAATTAACTCCTTAAGTAAATCTGGTTCCTGCTCCGATAGATCGGTGGTTTCTCCGGGATCTACAGATAAGTCATATAGTTTCCATTCTTGTGGGCCATAGGGTTTAGGAATAAATACAGCCTTAAAATTTCCTTGACGAATCCATTTTCCATTTTGCATTTCACCAGCAATGTATTCTGATTTGGTATAAAGCGTTTTTTCTTCTCCCGATAATATTTTGGAAAAAGATTTGCCTCGCATATCTAAAACCTTATTTCCCTTATAAGTATCTGGGTGCTCAACTCCTGCCATTTCTAAAAGGGTAGGCATAATATCAGTTACATAAACAAAGTTGCGATGAACTTCACCTTTCGATACATTGGGCCCACTTATAATCAAAGGAGTTCTTATTCCTCCTTCTCCAGCCGTCATTTTAAAATAATCGAATGGTCCGGAACCTGCAGATGCCCATCCAATTCCGTACGCTGTATGGGAAGTTGGGTTTCCAATATTATCCAATCTATTATCGAATTGACTTAAATAAACACCATCTCCATTTCCAGGATACATACTGTTATCCCACGGATTAGAACCATTATCTGACAAGAATAAAATAATAGTATTATCCAATTCATCAATGTCTGAAAGAAAATCCATCATTCGGCCCATATGGTAGTCAACATTCTCAACCATTCCGGCATAAACTTCCATGTATCTCGATTCCACTTCTTTTTCTTCTTTGCTAAGTGAGTTCCATGCTTTCGCTGTATGGTTCATAGCAGGAATTTTAGCGTCGTTGGAAACCAAACCTAAATCTTTTGCTTTTTTGATCCTGTCTTCTCTCAGTTTTTCAAATCCCTCGTCATATACACCTTGGTATTTACTCATCCAAGGCTCGGGCACATGCAAAGGATCGTGCGGTGCCGAAAAAGCCAGATATGCTAAAAATGGCTTGTCGTCCTTTTGTTCTCTAATACTTTTCATTAGAAAATCGGTAAAGCTTCGACTTGAATAAAAGTCTTCGGGTAATTTATCTATCTTTTCCCCATTTAGGGTGTATTCTATATGTTCATCTGCTGTAAGTCCAGCCATATCATCATAGTGACTGGCTCCTCCATTTAATAAACTGAGAGTTTTTTCAAACCCTCGTGCCCCTGGGATACTATTCATATCGTGACCTAAATGCCATTTTCCTCCCATATAGGTGTGGTAGCCTGCCTCCTTAAGTACTTCAGCCATACTTAACACATTATTATTTAAATGACCTTCGTAACCAGGTTTCCCTACTTGATTTGGAGTTAGCAATTCTCCCATATTACCCAAGCCTGCCAAATGGTTATCGGTTCCACTTAATAACATAGAGCGTGTTGGGGAACAACTTACTGAAGTGTGAAAGTCGGTAAACATCATTCCATTTTTTGCCAATTTTTCAATTGTAGGTGTATTAATTTCACCTCCATAAGGAGAGGTGTCTGTAAAACCCATATCGTCAACCATCACTAACAGAATGTTAGGTTTCTTAATTTCTTTTTCGGTTTGCGAAGAGTTCTTGTCTTGTACGCAAGACGCCAAAAGTAATATTAGTGTTAGGAAGAAACCTGTATTTTTCATTATCTCATTTTTATTGATTTAAACAAAAGTAATATATAATAAATTGTCTCGAATGTTGGAACAACTCAAAATGCACCACAACGGTTTGGGTATGAGCAGTAGCTCTCCCACGTTGGTTTGATTTAATTATTTGGTTTGTAGTTTAGTATTCATTTTCGTTTCGGAGAGGGATTGAAGCTATTG